>JBDTTU010000006.1:0-77289 GCA_039930465.1 Burkholderiales bacterium | reverse complement strand
TTGCATCTCGCAGATCGTCGTGGCCTACGAGCCGGTCTGGGCCATCGGCACCGGCAAGACCGCGTCGCCGGAACAGGCGCAAGCCGTGCACGCGTTGCTGCGAGCACAACTCAAGGCCGCGACCGAGCATGCGGCCGATATGAAAATCCTCTACGGTGGCAGCGTCAAGGCCGACAACGCGGCCGTGCTGTTCGCGCAGCCCGACATCGACGGCGGTTTGATCGGTGGCGCCTCGTTGAAGGCCGCCGACTTCGCCGCCATCTGCCGCGCGGCGGGCTGATCACAACAAAATTTTCGGAGTCGAAGAAATGAACTTGCTGTTGAACCTGGTGGTGGCGTTGCAGATCATTGCAGCGCTGGTGATGATCGGCCTCGTGCTCATTCAGCACGGCAAAGGTGCCGACATGGGCGCGTCGTTCGGCAGTGGTGCGTCGGGCAGCCTCTTTGGTGCAACCGGCAGCGCGAACTTCATGTCGCGCTCGACGGCCGTGTGTGCTGCGGTCTTCTTCGTCTGCACGCTGGCATTGGCGTACTTCTCGAACGACCGTGCGCGCCCCGCGACCGGCAGCGTTCTCGATCGACCTGCTGCGAGTGCGCCAGCCGCCAGTGTGCCGGTCACGGGCGCTGCGCTGATCCCTGGCGCTGCAAGCGCTGCGGCCACGGTGTTGGCGCCGCCGGCACCGATCGTTCCCGCATCGGGCGCGGGTGCCGTTCCGGCGAAATGAAGGACTGCGCCTGAGGCGAGTCGAACGGCAGCTGTCACAGAGGGCGTGACAGCGTTGCTGCGGTGCAGCGAACTCGCCGAGTCGCGCAACCTTTGTGGTTAGAATCCTCTGCTGTTTGGTAAGCAAATTCCTCACGCAAACCAGACACAAATCGAGTACTAGAAGCGAGTGCTAGGCCGTCGTGGTGAAATTGGTAGACACGCTATCTTGAGGGGGTAGTGGCGAAAGCTGTGCGAGTTCGAGTCTCGCCGACGGCACCATCATATTGTTCGGGCTTGTCGCCATCGCGGCGGGCCTGTATTGCTCCAGCCCAGGCACGCTTTCGCGAGTGTGCGACACGACATGAATCTGGAACCTTACCTGCCCGTCATCCTGTTCATCCTGATCGGTGCAGCAGTGGGTGTGGCCCCGCAGGTTCTCGGGTTCGTGCTCGGCCCACACCGGCCCGACAAGGCCAAGAACTCACCCTACGAGTGCGGCTTCGAAGCCTTCGAAGACGCCCGCATGAAGTTCGATGTGCGCTACTACCTCGTCGCCATCCTCTTCATTCTGTTCGACCTTGAGATCGCCTTCCTCTTCCCCTGGGCGGTGTCGCTCAAGGAGATCGGGCCAACGGGCTTCTGGGCCATGATGATTTTCCTGGGCATTCTTGTCGTCGGCTTCGCCTACGAGTGGAAAAAGGGTGCTCTCGATTGGGAATGATGGAGCCCCTCGTCCGAAGAGTACTTCGGCCGATCCCCCAAGGGGATGCGGGCCGGCTTGGGGCGGCCCGGCGCTCGGCCCGCCCGTTCACCAGAGAACATCACCATGGGCATTGAAGGCGTACTCAAGGAAGGCTTCGTCACCACCAGCGTCGACACGCTGCTGAACTGGTCGAAGACCGGTTCGCTGTGGCCTATGACCTTCGGGCTGGCGTGCTGTGCGGTCGAGATGATGCACGCCGGCGCGGCGCGCTACGACATCGACCGTTTCGGCATGCTGTTCCGCCCAAGCCCGCGCCAGAGCGACCTGATGATCGTGGCCGGCACCTTGTGCAACAAGATGGCGCCGGCCTTGCGCAAGGTCTACGACCAGATGGCCGAGCCGCGCTGGGTGCTATCGATGGGTTCGTGTGCGAACGGTGGTGGCTATTACCACTACAGCTATTCGGTGGTGCGCGGCTGCGACCGCATCGTGCCGGTCGACGTGTACGTGCCGGGGTGCCCGCCCACTGCCGAAGCGTTGCTTTACGGCGTCTTGCAGCTGCAGGCGAAGATTCGCCGCGAGAACACGATCGCGCGCTGATGAGCATGTCGCCGAGCCGTCTCAAGACATGCGAACTCCCCCTCGGGGGGCGGGCCGCGAAGCGGACCTGGGGGTACCAATGAGCAAGCTCGACACATTGCAGACAGCGCTCGAATCGGTTCTGGGCGAACGCGTCAAGACGTTGGTGCGCGAGCGCGGCGAGATCACGATCACCGTGGCTGCGGCCGACTACACCGCAGCGGCGCTCGCGCTGCGCGACCACACCGAGCTCAAGTTCGAACAGCTGATCGACATCTGCGGCGTCGACTACTCAGCCTACAAAGACCAGCCTTGGGAAGGCGCGCGTTTCTGTGCTGTCTCGCACCTGCTTTCGGTCACGCACAACTGGCGCCTGCGCCTGAAGTCATTCTGCCCCGATGACGATGTTCCGGTGATCGATTCACTCACCGAAGTTTGGGCTTCAGCCAACTGGTTCGAGCGCGAAGCCTTCGATCTCTACGGCATCATCTTTGAAGGCCACCTCGACCTGCGCCGCATCCTGACCGACTACGGTTTCATCGGTCACCCGATGCGCAAGGACTTCCCGGTCTCGGGCCATGTCGAGATGCGCTACGACGCCGAGCAGAAGCGCGTGATCTACCAGCCGGTGACAATCGAGCCGCGCGAAATCACGCCGCGCATCATTCGTGAAGACAACTACGGCGGCTTGCACTGAAGTACCAGCATGGCTGACATCAAGAACTACACGCTGAACTTCGGCCCACAGCACCCGGCTGCGCACGGTGTGCTGCGCCTCGTGCTCGAACTCGACGGCGAAGTCATTCAGCGCGCCGACCCGCACATCGGCCTGTTGCACCGCGCGACCGAGAAACTCGCCGAGAGCAAGACCTTCATCCAGTCGCTGCCCTACATGGACCGTCTCGACTACGTGTCGATGATGTGCAACGAACACGCCTACTGCCTGGCGATCGAGAAGCTGCTCGGTGTCGACGTGCCGGTGCGTGCGCAGTACATCCGCGTGATGTTCAGCGAGATCACGCGCCTGTTGAACCACCTGATGTGGCTCGGCGCGCACGGTCTCGACTGCGGCGCGATGAACGTCTTCATCTACTGCTTCCGCGAGCGCGAAGACCTGTTCGACATGTACGAGGCGGTATCTGGCGCGCGTATGCACGCCGCCTACTTCCGCCCGGGCGGTGTGTACCGTGACTTGCCCGACGTGATGCCGCAGTACAAGGCCTCGAAGATCCGCAACACCAAGGCGATCTCGGCACTGAACGAGAACCGCCAGGGTTCGCTGCTCGATTTCATCGACGACTTCGTTGCGCGTTTCCCGAAGTGCGTCGACGACTACGAAACGCTGCTGACCGACAACCGCATCTGGAAACAGCGCACCGTCGGCATCGGCGTGGTCACACCCGAGCGCGCTTTGAACCTGGGCTTCACCGGCCCGATGCTGCGCGGCTCCGGCATCCTGTGGGACCTGCGCAAGCACCAGCCCTACGAAGTGTACGAGCACATGGACTTCGACATTCCACTCGGCGTGAATGGCGACACCTATGACCGATACCTCGTTCGCATCGAAGAGATGCGCCAGGCCAATCGCATCATCAAGCAGTGCGTCGACTGGCTGCGTGCCAACGATGGCCCCGTGATCACCAGCAACCACAAGGTGGCGCCGCCTTCGCGGCTCGACATGAAGTCGGGCATGGAAGACCTGATCCACCACTTCAAGCTCTTCACCGAAGGCTTCCACGTGCCCGAAGGCGAAGCCTACGCGGCTGTCGAGCACCCGAAGGGCGAGTTCGGCATCTACATCGTCAGCGACGGTGCGAACAAGCCCTATCGCCTGAAGATCCGCCCGCCCGGCTTCCCGCACCTCGCGGCGCTGGATGAGATGGCGCGTGGCCACATGATCGCCGACGCAGTTGCGGTGATCGGCACGATGGACATTGTGTTTGGAGAGATCGACCGGTGAGCGCACACGTGATGATTTCTGACGCGACCCGCGCGCGCTTCGACAACGAAGTGGCCAAGTACCCGGCCGACCAGAAGCAGTCGGCCGTGATGGCCTGCCTGGCGATCATTCAGCAGGAGCAGGGCTTCGTGTCGGGCGAGAGCGAGAAGCTGGTCGCCGAATACCTGGGCATGCCGCCGATCGCGGTGCACGAGGTCACGACCTTCTACAACATGTACAACCAGCACGCGCTGGGCAAATACAAGTTCAACGTCTGCACCAACCTGCCGTGCCAGTTGCGCAACGGGCAGGAAGCGTTGAACCACCTGTGCTCGCGCCTCGGCGTGGAAGAGGGCGGTACCACGGCCGACGGGATGTTCACGGTGCAGAAGAGCGAATGCCTGGGCGCCTGCGCCGACGCGCCGGTGCTGCTGGTCAACGACCGCCAGATGGTCAGCTTCATGGACAACACGAAGCTCGACGAACTTGTGGCCACCCTGAAGGCGCACGTCGCATGAACACGTTGCCCGACCTTTCGAAGTTCCAGGCCAGTGGCAACGAGACCTGCTTTCATGGCCGGCACATCGGCGCGCAGATCTATGACGGCCTGGATGGCAAGAACTGGCGTTTGAAGGACTATGAAGCGCGCGGCGGGTACCAGGCCCTGCGCAAGATCCTCGCCCAGGGCGAAGCCGACGGCCAACCGCTGGGCATGACCGCCGATCAGGTCATCGCCGAAGTCAAGACCTCGGGCCTGCGCGGCCGCGGTGGTGCGGGTTTCCCGACCGGCCTGAAGTGGAGCTTCATGCCGCGCATGTTCCCCGGCGCGAAGTACCTCGTCTGCAATTCCGACGAAGGCGAGCCCGGCACCTGCAAGGACCGCGACATCCTGATGTTCAACCCGCACATCGTCATCGAAGGCATGGCGATCGCGGCGTACGCGATGGGCATCAAGGTCGGCTACAACTACATCCACGGCGAGATCTTCGAGGCGTACGACCGCTTCGAAGAAGCACTCGAAGAAGCACGCGCTGCCGGCTACCTCGGCGACAACCTGCTCGGCTCGCCATTCAGCTTCCAGTTGCACGCCGCGCACGGTTTCGGCGCCTACATCTGCGGCGAAGAAACCGCGCTGCTCGAATCGCTCGAAGGCAAGAAGGGCCAGCCGCGGTTCAAGCCACCGTTCCCGGCCAGCTACGGTCTCTACGGCAAGCCGACCACGATCAACAACACCGAAACCTTCGCGGCCGTACCCTGGATCATTCGCAACGGCGGCGCACCCTACCTCGAGATCGGCAAGCCGAACAACGGCGGCACCAAGATCTTTTCGGTCGTCGGTGACGTGCGGCGCCCCGGCAACTTCGAGGTGCCGCTCGGCACGCCGTTCTCGAAGCTGCTCGAGCTCGCTGGCGGCATGCGCGAAGGCCGCACGCTGAAAGCCGTGATCCCGGGCGGCTCGTCGGCGCCGGTGCTCACCGCCGAGGTGATGATGAACACGACGATGGATTACGACGCCATCGCCAAGGCCGGCTCGATGCTCGGCTCGGGTGCGGTGATCGTGATGGACGACACCCGCTGCATGGTGAAGAGCCTGCTGCGCTTGTCTTACTTCTACATGCACGAAAGCTGCGGCCAGTGCACACCCTGCCGCGAAGGCACGGGCTGGCTCTACCGCATGGTCGAGCGCATCTCCGATGGCAAAGGCCGCATGGAAGACATCGACCTCTTGAACTCGGTGGCCGACAACATCCAGGGCCGCACGATCTGTGCGCTGGGCGATGCCGCTGCGATGCCGGTGCGCGCGATGATCAAGAACTTCCGCGACGAGTTCGTGCACCTGATCGAACACAAGACGGCGAAGGTGGCGGCGGCCCGCCCCCATCCCGGCCTTCCCCCAAAGGGGGAAGGGGTAGCAGGAGTCGCTGCGCGACTGAATTCATGATTGAAATCGAACTCGACGGCAAGAAGGTGGAAGTGCTTGAGGGCAGCATGATCATGCATGCGGCCGACAGCGCAGGCACCTACATCCCGCACTTCTGCTATCACAAGAAACTCAGCATCGCGGCCAACTGCCGCATGTGCCTGGTCGATGTGGAAAAGGCGCCGAAGCCGATGCCGGCCTGCGCCACGCCCGTCACCCAGGGCATGATCGTGCGCACCAAGAGCGCGAAGGCACTCCAGGCCCAGAAGGGCGTGATGGAGTTCCTGCTCATCAACCACCCGCTCGACTGCCCGATCTGCGACCAGGGTGGCGAGTGCCAGCTGCAAGACCTGGCGGTGGGCTACGGCGCGTCGAGCACCCGCTACAACGAAGAAAAGCGCGTCGTCTTCCACAAGAACGTGGGCCCGCTGATCTCGATGGAAGAGATGAGCCGCTGCATCCACTGCACGCGCTGCGTGCGCTTCGGCCAGGAAGTGGCCGGCGTGATGGAACTCGGCATGATCCACCGCGGCGAGCACTCCGAGATCACCACGATCCTCGGCGCCACGATCGACTCCGAACTGTCAGGCAACATGATCGACGTCTGCCCGGTCGGTGCGCTCACCAGCAAGCCGTTCCGCTACAGTGCCCGCACCTGGGAGCTGTCGCGCCGCAAGAGTGTGAGCCCGCACGACAGCACCGGTGCGAACCTGATCGTGCAGGTCAAGAACAACCAGGTGATGCGCGTCGTTCCGCTCGAGAGCGAAGACGTGAACGAATGCTGGATCGCCGACCGTGACCGTTTTTCGTACGAAGCGTTGAACGGGCCCGAGCGCCTGACCGCGCCGATGGTCAAGCAGGGCGGCGAGTGGAAGACCACCGACTGGCCGACCGCGCTCGAATACATCGCGCGCAGCCTGAAGCAGATCAAGGCCGAGCACGGGCCGGCCAGCATTGGCGCGCTGGGTTCGGCGCACAGCACGGTCGAAGAACTGCATTTGCTCGCCAAGCTGGTGCGCGGCCTGGGCAGCGAGAACATCGACCACCGCACCCGCCACGCGGACTTCAGCACGACTGAGGGTGTCCGTTGGTTGGGCACCTCGATCGCGTCACTGTCGAACCTGCAACGTGTGCTGGTCGTCGGTTCGTTCCTGCGCAAAGACCACCCGCTGTTCGCGCAACGCATCCGCCAGGCGGCGCGCAAGGGCGCGAAGGTGCACAGCATCAACGCGCTGCACGATGACTGGTTGATGCCGGTCGCCACGCAGCTCTCGGCCGCGCCGAGCCAGTGGGTTCAGGCGCTTGCCGATGTGGCGGTGGCTGTGGGCCAAGTCAAGGGCACGAACGCACCGCTACCGGGGCAGGCGAGTGATGCGGCGCAAGCCATTGCTGCTTCGCTGCTCAGTGGCGAACGCAAGGCCGTGCTGCTCGGTAACGCGGCGGCGCAGCATCCGAACGCATCCACGCTGTTGGCATTGGCCCACTGGATTGGTGAGCAAACCGGCGCGAGCGTCGGTTACCTCACCGAAGCGGCGAACAGCGTCGGCGCGCAACTGGTTGCCGCGCAACCGGGCAGCGGTGGCCTGAATGCCGGCCAGATGCTCGGCGCTTCCGCGGGGGCTGCCTTGAAGGCATGCCTGCTGTTGAACCTCGAGCCCGCGCTCGACGCGCACAACGGCGCCGCCGCCAGCGCGGCACTGAGCGCGATGGACCTGGTCGTCGTGATGAGCCCGTTCAAGACGGCCGGCACCGATGTGGCCGACGTGATGTTGCCGATCGCACCGTTCACCGAAACCTCGGGCACCTTCGTCAACGCCGAAGGCCGCGTGCAGAGTTTCCACGGCGTGGTGAAGCCGCTCGGCGACACGCGCCCGGCCTGGAAGCTGCTGCGTGTGCTGGGCAACATGCTCGACCTGAAGGGCTTCGACTTCGAGACCTCGGAAGAGGTGCGCGCCGAAGCGCTCGGTGATACGGCTTCGATACCTGCTCGCCTCAACAACGCTGGCGGCACGGCGGCGGCGGCCGGCAGTGCATCGAGCGCCGCGCTCGAACGCATCGCCGACGTGCCGATCTACGCCACCGATTCGCTGGTGCGCCGTGCCACGTCTTTGCAACTCACCGCCGATGCACGCGCGCCAGTGGCCAGCCTGCCGGCGGCCCTGTGGTCGCGACTCGGCCTGAACGACGGCGACAAGGTGCGGGTGTCGCAAGGCGCCGCGATGGTCGTGCTTGAAGCGCGCGTCGACACCACGCTGGCTGCCGGCGCGGTGCGTGTGCCGGCCGGCCACGCCGACACCGCGATGCTGGGTGCGATGTTCGGCGAAGTCCGCGTCGAGAAAGCCTGACATGCTGGACACCATCACTTCGCAAGGCAGCGCCTGGTTCGGCGGCTTCTGGCCCGTGATCTGGACCGTGATCAAGATCGTCGCGCTGATCATCCCGCTGATGCTCAGCGTGGCCTACCTCACGCTCTGGGAACGCAAGGCCATCGGCTGGAGCCAGATCCGCCCCGGCCCGAACCGGGTCGGGCCGTTCGGCCTGCTGCAGCCGATCGCCGATGCCGTGAAGCTGCTGTTCAAGGAAATCATCGTCCCCACGGCGGCCAACAAGAGCCTGTTCTTCCTCGGCCCGGTGATGACGATCATGCCGGCGCTTGCCGCCTGGGCGGTCGTGCCCTTCGGCCCCGAAGTGGCGCTGGCCAACGTGAATGCCGGCCTGCTGTTCCTGATGGCGATCACCTCGATGGAGGTCTACGGCGTGATCATCGCCGGCTGGGCCTCGAATTCGAAGTACGCCTTCCTCGGCGCGATGCGCGCCGCGGCGCAGATGGTGAGCTACGAGATCGCGATGGGCTTCGCGCTCGTCGTCGTGCTCATGGTGTCCGCGAGCCTCAACATGACCGACATCGTCCAGAGCCAGGGACGCGGCTTCGCGGCTTCGCACGGCGTCAATTTCCTGAGCTGGAACTGGCTGCCCCTGCTGCCGATCTTCGTCGTCTACGTCATCTCCGGCATCGCCGAGACCAACCGCGCGCCGTTCGACGTCGTCGAGGGCGAGTCGGAGATCGTCGCCGGCCACATGGTCGAGTACTCGGGCATGGCGTTCGCGATGTTCTTCCTCGCCGAATACGCGAACATGATCCTGATCAGCACGCTGACCGTCGTCATGTTCCTCGGCGGCTGGTTGCCCCCGATCGACAGCGCCTTGTTCAACTGGGTTCCGGGCTGGATCTGGATGGGCGCGAAGACCTTCGTCGTCGTGACGATCTTCCTGTGGGTGCGTGCGAGCTTCCCGCGCTTCCGCTACGACCAGATCATGCGTCTGGGCTGGAAGATCTTCATCCCCATCACGCTCGTGTGGCTGGTGGTCGTGGGGCTGTGGATCCAGTCCCCCTGGAACATCTGGAAGTGAAGGGCGCAATCATGGCCACTGCATCTGCCTCTGTATCGACGCGCACCCCCGTCAAAGACTTCTTCTCGAGCTTCCTGCTCGGCGAGCTGTTCAAGGGCATGGCCCTGACCGGGCGCCACTTCTGGTCACGCAAGATCACGGTGCAGTTCCCGGAAGAAAAAACCCCACTGTCACCACGCTTTCGTGGCCTGCACGCGCTGCGCCGCTATGAAAACGGCGAAGAGCGCTGCATTGCCTGCAAGCTCTGCGAAGCGGTCTGCCCGGCGCTGGCGATCACGATCGAAAGTGAAGTGCGCGACGACGGATCGCGCCGCACCACGCGCTACGACATCGACTTGACCAAGTGCATCTTCTGCGGCTTCTGCGAAGAGAGCTGCCCGGTCGATTCGATCGTCGAGACCCACATCTTCGAATACCACGGCGAAAAGCGCGGCGACCTGTATTTCACGAAGGACATGCTGCTCGCCGTGGGTGACCGCTACGAGGGCGAAATCGCCAAAGCCAAGGAGGCGGACGCCAAATACCGCTGAGCTTCACCGCTTGGCGCGTTGGCCGCGAGGGCAAACCCTTCGCGCAAGAACAACATGGACATGAACACCGCGCTCTTCTACGTTTTTTCGGTCGTGCTGCTATTTGCCGCGTTCCGCGTGATCACGGCTCGCAGCCCGGTCTATGCGGCGCTGTTTCTGGTGCTCGCATTTTTTAACGCGGCCTGCGTGTGGATGCTGCTGCAGGCCGAGTTCCTGGCGATCGCGCTGGTGCTTGTTTACGTGGGCGCCGTGATGGTGCTGTTCCTGTTCGTCGTGATGATGCTCGACGTGGGTTCTGAAGCGTTGCGCGAAGGTTTCTGGAAGCACTTTCCAGTGGCGGCACTCGTCGGCGTGGTGATCGCGCTCGAAATGGCCGCCGTGTTGCTGCCGGGCTTTAGCCTGACCGACGCGCCCGCCGCCAGCGCGCTCGCGTTGAAGGCGGGCAACACCAAGCTGCTGGGCATCGAGGTCTACACCCAGTATCTGTACCCGCTGCAGATTGCGGCCGTGCTGCTGCTCGTGGCCATCATCGCGGCCATTGCACTCACGCTGCGCCAGCGCAAGGACTCGAAGTACCAGAATCCGTCCGACCAGGTGCGGGTGCGGGCGGCCGACCGGGTGCGCATCGTGCAAATGAAACCCGAAGTCGAAGCTCCGCCGGCTGTGCCAGCGGCGGCCGTGGCCGCACCAGCGGGGGAAAAGAAATGACAGTCGCTTCCGTCACGCTCGGCCACTACCTCACGCTCGGCGCGATCCTGTTCGCGCTGTCGGTGATCGGCATCTTCCTGAACCGCAAGAACCTGATCGTGCTGCTGATGGCGATCGAATTGATGCTGCTTGCCGTGAACCTGAATTTCGTCGCGTTCTCGCACTACCTGGGTGACATGGCGGGGCAGGTCTTCGTGTTCTTCATCCTCACGGTCGCGGCGGCCGAGTCGGCCATCGGCCTGGCGATTCTCGTGGTGCTGTTCCGCAACCGCGCGACCATCAATGTCGACGAGCTCGACGCGCTGAAGGGTTGATCAAAGCCATGTCAGCACAACTCTCCCAAAACCTGCTGCTCGCGGTACCGCTCGCGCCCCTGGTGGGCGCCATCGCGGCCGGCCTGTTCGGCAAGACCATCGGAAGGCGCGGCGCCCACACCGTCACGATCCTCGGCGTGCTGGTCGCCTTCATCATCTCGGCCATGACGCTGAAGGCGGTCGCGATCGACGGCGCGCGCTTCAACGCCACCATCTATGAGTGGATGGTGCTCGGCGGCCTGAAGATGGAGGTCGGTTTTCTCGTCGACGGCCTCACGGCGATGATGATGTGCGTGGTGACCTTCGTGTCGCTGATGGTCCACATCTTCACCATCGGCTACATGGAGGAAGACCCCGGCTACCAGCGTTTCTTCAGCTACATCGCGCTGTTCACGTTCTCGATGCTGATGCTCGTGATGAGCAACAACTTCCTGCAGCTGTTCTTCGGCTGGGAAGCGGTGGGCCTGGTCTCGTACCTTCTGATCGGCTTCTGGTTCACCAAGCCGAGCGCGATATTCGCGAACATGAAGGCCTTTCTGGTCAACCGGGTCGGTGACTTCGGGTTCATTCTCGGCATCGGCCTGGTTGTGGCCTACGCCGGCACGCTGAACTACGGCGAGGCCTTCGCCAAGGGCCCTGAACTCGCGAAGCTGGTGTTCCCCGGCACCGAGTGGATGCTGATCACCGTGACCTGCATCTGCCTCTTCATCGGCGCAATGGGCAAGAGCGCGCAGTTCCCGCTGCACGTGTGGTTGCCCGACTCGATGGAAGGCCCGACGCCGATTTCGGCACTGATCCACGCGGCCACGATGGTCACGGCCGGCATCTTCATGGTGGCGCGCATGTCGCCGCTGTTCGAGCTGTCTGACACGGCCCTGAGTTTCGTGATGGTGATCGGCGCGATCACGGCGCTGTTCATGGGCTTCCTCGGCATCATCCAGAACGACATCAAGCGCGTGGTGGCGTACTCCACGCTCAGCCAGCTCGGTTACATGACGGTTGCGCTCGGCGCCTCGGCCTATTCGGTGGCGGTGTTCCACCTGATGACGCACGCCTTCTTCAAGGCGCTGCTGTTCCTGGCCGCCGGCTCGGTGATCATCGGCATGCACCACGACCAGGACATCCGCAACATGGGCGGCCTGCGCAAGTACATGCCGATCACCTGGATCACCGCACTGATGGGTTCGCTCGCGCTGATCGGCACGCCGCTGTTCGCCGGCTTCTATTCGAAAGACAGCATCATCGAAGCGGTGCACGAGAGCCACTTGTGGGGCTCCGGCTTCGCCTACTTTTCGGTGCTGGCCGGTGTGTTCGTCACCGCGCTCTACTCGTTCCGGATGTACTTTCTGGTGTTCCACGGCAAGGAAAATTTCCGCCACAAGCCGTTCCCGGGCGAGCACGATCACCATGACGAGCACGGCCATCACGAGCCGCATGTTCCGCACGAGTCGCCCTGGGTCGTGACCTTCCCGCTGATCGCGCTGGCGATCCCCTCGGTCGTGATCGGCTACCTGACGATCGGCCCGATGCTGTTCGGCGACTTCTTCAAGGACTCGATCTTCGTCAACCCCGAAGCACACCACGCGATGGAGAAGCTGGCTGAAGAGTTCCACGGTGCGGGCGCGATGGCGTTACATGCACTGAGCTCGATGCCGTTCTGGTTCGCCCTGGCCGGTGTCGTTGTTTCGTACGTTTTCTACATGATCAAGCCCGAGTGGCCAACCGCCATCAAGGCACGTCTCGGCTTCGTCAACCGCGTGCTCGAGAACAAGTACTACCTCGACTGGTTCAACGAAAACGTGCTGGCACGCGCCGCGCGCCTGGCCGGCACGGGCTTGTGGAAAGGCGGCGACGAAGCCGTGATCGACGGTGCCATCAACGGCTCTGCGCGTGCCATGGGCAACCTCGCCGCGCTCGGCCGCACGCTGCAGACCGGCTACCTCTACTGGTACGCGCTGGTGATGATCATGGGTGTCATCGGCCTGATGACCTGGCAGTTGTGGCCGTTCCTGATGAGCCACCTCAGCCGCTGAATGGCTCGTTTGTAAGTGCGAGCACGGAGAAAAAGAACATGGGTCTGTTGAGCCTCGCCATCTGGCTGCCAATTCTGTCGGGCGTGGTCTTGCTCGCGCTCGGCCGTGACGAACAAGCCGGCACGGCGCGCTGGGTGGCGCTGGTCGCTGCGTTCGCGAGCCTGCTGGTCACGTTGCCGCTCATCGGTGGTTTCGACAAGACGACGGCGGCCATGCAATTCCAGGAAAAGCTCGACTGGATTGCACGCTTCAACGTGCATTACCACCTCGGCGTCGACGGTCTATCGATGTGGTTCGTGCCGCTCACGGCGTTCATCACGGTCATCGTCGTGATCGCCGCGTGGGAAGTGATCACCGACCGCGTGCACCAGTACATGGGCGCGTTCCTGATCCTGTCGGGTTTGATGGTCGGTGTGTTCAGCGCGCTCGACGGCCTGCTCTTCTACGTGTTCTTCGAAGCCACGCTGATCCCGATGTACCTGATCATCGGCGTGTGGGGCGGCCCGCGGCGCGTCTACGCGGCGTTCAAGTTCTTCCTCTACACACTGGCCGGCTCGCTCTTGATGCTGGTCGCACTGATCTACCTGTACTACAAGTCGGGTGGCAGCTTCGACATCCTCACCTGGCACAAGCTGCCGCTGGCCGGGCCGGTACAGACCTTGCTGTTCTTCGCGTTTTTCCTTGCCTTCGCCGTGAAGGTGCCGATGTGGCCGGTGCACACCTGGTTGCCCGACGCCCACGTCGAAGCGCCCACCGGCGGCTCGGTGGTGCTGGCAGCGATCATGCTCAAGCTCGGCGCCTACGGTTTCCTGCGCTTCTCGCTGCCGATCACGCCCGATGCGAGCCACCAGTGGGCCTGGTTCATGATCCTGCTGTCGCTGATCGCGGTCGTCTACATCGGATTCGTCGCGCTGGTGCAGCAAGACATGAAGAAGCTGGTGGCGTATTCCTCGATCGCCCACATGGGCTTCGTGACCTTCGGCTTCTTCATCTTCAACGAACTCGGCATGGCCGGCGGCATCGTGCAGATGGTGTCGCACGGCTTTGTTTCGGGCGCGATGTTCCTGTGCATCGGCGTGTTGTACGACCGCGTTCATTCGCGTGAGATCTCAGCCTATGGCGGTGTGGCCAACACGATGCCGAAATTCGCGGCTTTCGCGGTGCTGTTCGCGATGGCCAACTGCGGCCTGCCGGGCACGGCCGGTTTTGTCGGCGAGTGGATGGTCATTCTCGGCGCGGTGAAGTTCAACTTCTGGCTCGGCGCCGTTGCCGCGACGGCATTGATCTTCGGTGCGGCCTACACGCTGTGGATGGTCAAGCGGGTCTACTTCGGGGAGGTTGCCAACGACCACGTGCGCACGCTTTCCGATCTCGACTCGCGCGAGTTCGCGATGCTGGCGGTGCTGGCCATCGCCGTGCTGTGGATGGGCCTGTACCCGAAGCCTTTCACCGACGTGATGCAGGTCTCGGTGACCGAGCTGCTGAAGCACGTGGCCGTCAGCAAGCTCGGCAGTTGAAAGGGTGATTGACGCCATGAGAACAAAACCATGACCCAGATGAACTGGTCGTCCGTCTACCCGGAAATCGTGTTGCTGGTGATGGCCTGCGTGGTCGCGATGGTCGACCTGTGGGTCACCGACCCGCGCCGCAGCACCACCTACTGGCTCACGCAGGCCTCGCTGGCCGTAGTGGCTGCCATGCAGCTTGGTGCCTTCAACACCGGCGACACCGTCTACGCGATGCAGCGCATGGTCGTGGCCGACCCGATGGGCCACCTGCTCGGCTTCTTCGCCACCGTGGCCGTGATGATCTCGCTCGTTTACGCGCGCCCCTACGCCGGCCCGCGCGACATGCTCAAGGGCGAGTTGTTCACGCTCAGCCTGTTCTCGCTGCTCGGCATCTGCGTGATGCTCTCGGCCAACAACTTCCTCGTCGTCTACCTCGGCCTCGAGCTGATGACGCTGAGCCTGTATGCGCTGGTCGCAATGCGCCGTGACCATGCCGACGCGACCGAAGCGGCCATGAAGTATTTCGTGCTCGGCGCGCTGGCCAGCGGCTTCCTGCTTTACGGCCTGTCGATGATGTATGGCGCCACCGGCTCGCTCGAGATCAGCGAAGTGTTCAAGGCCATCGGCACCGGCCAGATCAACAAGCAGGTGCTGATCCTTGGCGAAGTGTTCGTCGTCGCCGGCCTGGCCTTCAAGCTCGGCGCGGTACCGTTCCACATGTGGGTGCCCGACGTCTACCAGGGCGCGCCGACCGCGGTCACGCTGCTGATCGGTGCGGCGCCGAAGCTGGCAGCGTTCGCGATCACGATCCGCCTGCTGGTCGAAGGCATGCTCGGCCTCGCGGTCGACTGGCAGCCGATGCTGGTGGTGCTGTCGTTCGGCTCGATGTTGCTCGGCAACGTGGTCGCCATCGCGCAGAGCAACCTCAAGCGCATGCTGGCTTACTCGAGCATCGCGCAGATGGGTTTCATGCTGCTCGGCCTGTGCTCTGGCGTGGTCTACGGCAACACTGTTTCGGCCGGCAATTCCTATGCATCGTCGATGTTCTACATCGTCACCTACGTGCTCACCACGCTCGGCACCTTCGGCATGATCATGCTGCTGTCGCGCCAGGGTTTCGAATCGGAAGAGGTGAGCGACCTCGCCGGCCTGGCCAAGCGCAGCCCCTGGTTCGCCGGGGTGATGGCGGTGTTCATGTTCTCGCTCGCCGGCCTGCCGCCGACCGTGGGGTTCTACGCCAAGCTGTCGGTGCTGCAGTCGCTGATCTCGACCAACAGCACCGGCTACATCTGGCTTGCGGTCGCGGCGGTCGTGCTGTCGCTGGTCGGGGCCTACTACTACCTGCGCATCGTCAAGGTCATGTTTTTCGAAGAGCCAGCTGATCTGCGGCCCATTGTCAGTACCGGTGATGTGCGTGCCGTGCTCTCGCTCAATGGTGCGGCCGTGCTGCTCTTCGGCCTGCTGCCGGGTGGCCTGATGGCGCTGTGCGGCGATGCGCTGGTCAAAGCGCTGACGACCTGAGCGCGGTGACAGTGCCCGACCAACAGGGCGCCCGCGACGCCCACCTGCGCGAAGACCCGCTGCACTCGGCGCAGGTGTATCGCGGGCACTTCCTCGAAGTGCGGAGTGACCAAGTGCGTTTGCCCGACGGCAGTACCGCCGGGCGTGAATACATCGTCCACCCCGGCGCCGTGATGATCGTGCCGCTGCTCGACGACGGCCGGCTCGTGGTCGAGCGCCAGTGGCGCCACCCGATGGCCAGGGTGATGCTCGAATTCCCGGCCGGCAAGCTTGAGGCCGGCGAGGCGCCGTTCGCGTGTGCCGTGCGCGAACTCTTCGAAGAGACCGGCTACCGTGCTGCCGAGTGGGCGCGTGCCGGTGTCATGCACAACGCGATCGCCTATTCCACCGAATGCATCGAGATCTGGTTCGCACGTGGCCTGATCCTGGGCACACGCCAGCTCGACGCTGGCGAATTTCTCGACGTGCTGGCGTGCAGCGAAGCACAACTGGACGACCTGGCTCGGCAGGGTGAACTCACCGACGCCAAGACCCTGATCGGCCTTCAATGGTTGCAGAATTGGCGCGCCGGCCGCTGGCCTTTGCTGTGGCACGACGCGCCCTCCGGGTCGGCGTGCCCATAATGCGGCCATGAAGGTTTTGAACCTGCGCTGCAGCAACGACCACCGCTTCGAAGGCTGGTTCGCGTCGGACGACGACTTTCAGTCGCAAGGCGAGCGTGGCCTCGTGAGCTGCCCGATGTGCAGCGACGCCAGCATCTTCCGGCTGCCGAGTGCGCCGCGGCTCAATGTGTCGAAGCAGCGAGAGGCGCTGCCTGCCGAGGCCCAGGTTCCGGCGCAGATGCAGGCCCACTGGCTGCGCGCCGTGCGCCACATGATGAAGAACACCGAAGACGTCGGCGACCGGTTTCCGGAAGAAGCGCGCCGAATCCACTACGGTGAATCCGAAGAGCGCGGCATCCGCGGCCGTGCCTCGCCGGAAGACGCGAATGCGCTGCGTGAAGAGGGCATCGAGGTGGTTGCCGTGGCGCTGCCCGAGCCGCTCAAGGGCCCGTTGCAATAAGCCGCGTCAGGCCGCCGCGGGGGTCGGCAACAGCAGCACGAACTGGGCGTCGCTCATGGCGCTGAGCAGAACGTCGGTGCTGCGGTCGACGGTGAATCCCTCACCGGCGTCGAGCACGATGTCGCGCAGGTCACCGTCCATCGTGACCCAGACCCGGCCGCCGAGCGCTTCGATGCGCTGACCCAAAGCGTGGTGCAGGCGCAGGATCTCACCTTTGCGCAGCGGGGTGGAAGACAAGGTCAGGTCGTTGGTACTCATCAGGGTTCTCCTTTGACATGCTCTCGGTGCATGCAATGCGCCGGTTCGGCGCAGCGCTTGCAGGGAAGACGTGAAGGGAGTGTCCTCGCCGGCCTGCACCTGTTCAAACGGTATGTTGGAATGCTTTGCATGCGAAAATGGAATGTGAAAGCCCTGCTCGCCTGAAAGAAAGCCGATGCGCCACTACGACCTCCCGCCGCTGGCCCAGCTCGAAGCCTTCGAGGCGGCGGCACGCCACCTGAGCTTCACCAAGGCCGCCGACGAACTCGCGCTGACGCAGTCGGCCGTGAGCCGCCAGATCGCGGCGCTGGAAGAGCACTACGGCCTCCCCCTGTTTCGCCGCCTGCACCGTGCGCTGCGGCTCACCGAAGACGGCCACACGCTGGAGCGCGCAGTCGGCGAGGTGCTTTCGCGCCTGCACGAGGTCGGCACCGAGCTGAACCGCGAGCGGCGGGCGAAGACCGTGGTCGTCACCACCACGCCGGGGTTTGCCGGCTTGTGGCTGATCCCGCGCCTGGCCGACTTCACGGCGGCCCACCCCGAGGTTGACGTGCGCATCTCGGCTGGCTACACGCTCGTGAACTTGAAGCGCGACGGTGTCGACCTCGCCATCCGCTACAAGGCGGCCGAGGAAGCCGGCCCCGGTGCCGAGCTGCTGTTCGGCGAAGTGGTGCTGCCGGTGTGCAGCCCGCGGCTGCTGCGCGACCCGGCGCGGCCGCTGAAGAAGCCCGAAGATCTGGCGCATCACGTGCTGCTGCACCTCGACTCGGGGCCGGGTGCCGCCATGCAAGACTGGCCGATCTGGCTGCGTGCGATGAACCTCGAGGGCTTGAAGCCGGCCAGCGTGTTGCACTTCTCACAGTTCGACCAGCTCATCAACGCCGCCGTCGCCGGCCAGGGCGTGGCACTCGGACGCGACCCCTTGCTGAAGACCCTGCTGCGTGAGCGCAAGCTGGTGGCGCCGTTCAAGAAGGCGGCGGCCTCACCGCGTGGTTATTACCTGGTGCGCTCCGACGCCACCCCGCGCAAGTCCGAGGTCGACGACTTCGCCACCTGGTTGCTCGGGCAGGCGAGCAGCGCCTGACGGCGCACTACAGCAGCCGCCCCGGGTTCATCAGGTTCTGCGGGTCGAGCGCCAGCTTGATCGCTCGCATCATCTTCAGCGCGACCGGCGACTTGCGCCGCACCAGCTCGTCGCGCTTGAGCGCACCGATGCCGTGCTCGGCCGAGATCGAGCCGCCGTGCGTGGCAAGCGCGTCGTAGACCAGCGTGTTGACCGCGGATTCGCTCTCGCGCAGAAAGGTTTCGCCATCCATGCCTTCGGGCGCCTGCACGTTGTAGTGCAGGTTGCCGTCGCCCAGGTGGCCGAAGTTGACGAGGCGAACGCCGGGGAATGCTTTCAACAAGGCTGTGTCGGTGTCGGCCACGAAGCGCGCGATGGCCGACACCGGCAGCGCGATGTCGTGCTTGATGTTGAGCCCCTCGACGCTCTGCGCCATCGGAATCGATTCGCGCAGATGCCACATCGCGTGTGACTGCAGCGTGCTCGCCGACACCGCAGCGTCGATGATCAAGCCGCGCTCCAGCGCGGTTTCGAGCAGCGCTTCGAACAGTGCCTGCGCGTGCGTTTCGCCTTCATTGTCGGACTGCTCCAGCAGCACCGTCCACGGCGCCGCAGGCAAGGGCTGGGTCAGCTGGGAGAAATGCTTTCGCACCAGGCCGAGCGCGTACTGCGCCATCACCTCGAAGCCGGTCAGGCCCGGGCCGAGCCGCGCCTGTGCCAGTTGCAGCAGGCCGATTGCCGCCTCCAGCGAAGGCAGCGCGGCCAGCGCTGTGGTCACCGCTGCCGGTTGTGGGTACAGCTTGAGCGTGGCGCCGGTGATCACACCGAGCGTGCCTTCGCTGCCGATGAACAGGTCGCGCAGGTCGTAGCCGGTGTTGTCCTTGCGCAGGCCCGAGAGGCCATCCCAGACCTCGCCCTGCGCCGTTACCACTTCGAGGCCGAGGCAGAGGTCGCGCGCATTGCCGTAGCGCAGCACCTGGGTGCCGCCGGCATTGGTCGCGAGGTTGCCGCCGATCGTGCAACTGCCCTCGGCCGCCAGGCTCAAGGGGAACAGCAGGCCGGCATCGGCAGCGGTCTGCTGCACGTTCTGCAGGATGCAGCCGGCGTCGAGCGTGAGTGTCAGGTTCTGTGCGTCGAGCTGGCGTACCCGGTTCATGCGGGCCAGGCTGAGCAGCACCTGGCCACCGCTGGCGTCGGGCACCGAAGCGCCCACCAGGCCGGTGTTGCCACCTTGCGTGACGATGCCTGCGCCGAACCTGCCGCAGGCCGCCACGATGGCCGCCACTTCTTCGGTCGAACCCGGCCGCACCACGGCGAACGCACGGCCCCGATAGCGCTTGCGCCAGTCGAGCTCGTAGCCCGAAAGATCGCCATCGGTCAGCACATGCGGCGCGCCGACCAGGCCGCGCAGGTTCTCGATCAGGCTCATGCCGCGCTCGCTTTTGCCGCGCTCAGGCGCCAGCGCACGTGCGCGGCACAGGCCGCGAACAGCAGCACGCCGAGCACGACTTCGAGCAAAGCCAGCGGCGCACCCAGACCGCGGTCGCTGGCCGCACGCACCGCGCCTTCGGCCACGTAGAGCCAGAGCACCAGGCTGAGCCAACGGAAGGTGTACATGCGCCAGTTCAGCAGGCCGGGCAGCGCCAGCAGCAGCGGCAGCACTTTCAGCGCGAGCGTGCCGCGGCCGGTGGGGGCGAGCCACAGCTCCCAGGCCAGGCCGAGCCCGATCAGCGCCAGCAGGCAGACGAGGGCGAGCGCGCGGCTCCAGACAACGCGGGCGGGCAGGGCAGGTGGGTGGTTCATCGCTGGCTATGATGCCAGCAATGAATTTGATGCAATTGTGGAAGGCGACCCTTCACGAGCACCTGCCGCGCCTGCTGCAAACCCTGCAGACCTGGCCCTGGCTCGACACCCTCAAGACCCTTCGCATCCGCTTTCGCGAAGACCGCCTCGGCCTGACGGCCAGCAGCCTGACCTTCACGACACTGATCGCCCTGGTGCCTTTGCTCACCGTGATGCTCGCGGTGTTTTCGGCCTTCCCGATGTTCGCGAGCTTCCAGGAGGCGCTGCAGAAGTACTTCCTGCAGAGCCTGGTGCCCGAAACCATCGCCAAGCCAGTCTTGGCCGCGCTCACGCAGTTCGCCAGCAAGGCGAGCCGGCTCGGCAGCGTGGGCCTGGCCTTGCTGGTGCTGACCGCGCTGGCGCTGATGCTCACGATCGACCGCACCCTCAACGGCATTTGGCGCGTGCGCGAGCCGCGCCCGATCGCACAACGTGTGTTGGTCTACTGGGCCAGCGCCACGCTCGGCCCGCTGCTGCTGGGCATCAGCCTGTGGTTGACGTCGTACGTGCTGTCGGCCTCGCGCGGGCTGGTGGGTGGTGTGCCGGGTGGCATCAGCCTGCTGCTCAACACGCTTGAGTTCGTGCTGTTCGCCGCGGGCCTGGCCGGCTTGTTCCACTACGTGCCCAACACCCACGTGCGCTGGCGCCATGCGATCGCCGGTGGGCTGTTCGCCGCGGCCGGCTTCGAGGTCGCCAAACGCCTGCTCGGCTGGTACTTGCTGCAAGTGCCGACGTATTCGGTCGTGTACGGTGCATTCGCGGCCGTGCCGATCTTCCTGATCTGGATCTACTTCGGCTGGGTGATCGTGCTGCTCGGCGCGGTGATCGCGGCCTATGCGCCGAGCCTGCAAACGCGCGTGAAACGCTGGCCCGACGGCCCCGGCGGGCGATTCGAGCTGGCCATCGTCGTGCTGGCCGAACTGGCGCAGGCGCGCGCGCAGCAAACGGGCGGCCTGGGCGCCGGAGAGTTGTCGGCCGCGTTGCGCACCGACCCGCTGCAGACCGAGCCGATCCTCGACACCCTGGTCGGGATCGACTGGGTCGGCCGGCTCGACGAGAAGGCCGACCCGCGCTACGTGTTGCTGTGCGACCCGGCCACCACGAAAGCGCAGCCGCTGGTCGCGGCCTTGCTGGTCGAACCCTCGGCGTCGTTGCAGGGCTTCTGGCAACGCGCCGGTTTTGATGCGATGACGCTGGACGATTTGATCCGCGCCTGAGAACTCGGCGTTCTCAGCGCGTCGCTTCGAACGAGACGGCGGCGCAATGCCGCACGCCGTTCTTGCCGAAACGCTTGGCCGCGTACATCGCATTGTCGGCCAGCTGCAGCAAGTTCATCGGGTTGCGCGCGTCGAGCGGTGCCAGCGCGTAGCCGATGCTCGCGCTGACGGCCGCCATCACGTTGCCCATCGTCACGCCGGCGTTGGCCACTGCGCGCACCGCTTGCAGCATGTGCAGCGCCAGCGCCTGCGCGCCATCGGCGTCGCGCACTGGCGCGAGCACCAGAAATTCGTCGCCGCCAAAACGGCCCACCGCGTCTTCGGCGCGCACCGCGGCTTGCAAGGCCGCGCCCACCGCGACCAGCAAGGCGTCGCCGACGCGGTGGCCGAGCTGGTCGTTGACCGCTTTGAAGCCGTCGAGGTCGATGAAGAACAGCGCCACTGGCGTGTCTTTCGCGTCGAGCAGCGCGGCTTCGATGCGGTCCATCATCGTGCGCCGGCTCAGCACGTCGGTCAGCGAGTCGTGCTCGACACGGCGCTTGAGCTTTTCCTGCGTCACGGTCAGGTCGTGCACGTCGATCGTGACGGTGTACAGGCCGATCACCGCGCCTGCGGCATCGAAGTCGGGCACGTAGCTGGTGCGCATCCAGCGCGGGCCCTGCGGCAGCGAGTCGACCAGCCGGGTGTACTGCACCGTCTTGCCGAGCAGCGCACGCTGGAAGTAGGGCTCGTGTTCGGCCCAGCGCTTCGCGCCGCGCACCGAGCCGATGTGGCGGCCCAGCAGGCCCTCGCGGCTTTCGCGCGTGGCCGTGGTGTAGGCCTTGTTCACGAAGCGCAAAACGAAGTCGCGGTCGACGTAGGTCAGCGGGTACGGGATGTTGTCGGTGAAGTGGTCGAGGCGCAACTGCGCGGCGGTGAATGCTTCGCGTGCAAGCACGTCGGCGTGGATGTCGGTGCCGATCGTGAACACCGATTCGACATTGCCGTCGGGCCCGACATCGGGGAACATCTGCACGCGGCTCCAGCGGCCCGCCGTCGGCCCGTGGTGCAGCATCCGCTCGTAGCTGGTGGTGCCGCCGGCGAACGCCAGCGCGAACGCCGGGCCGGCCTGCGCCCAGGCGTCGTCGCCGTACAGCGTTTGCAGGCTGCGGCCCAGCAGCGATTCGCGCTCGCGCGCCGCCCAGGTCAGGTAGTTGTCATTGCAGTACAGCAGCCGCGCAGCACGGTCCCAGCGCGCGATGGGCAGGTTGATCGCATCGAACAGGCGTTCGGCGTGGGCGGTTCGGGGTTCGGCTGCGGCGGCCATCGCCAGAGCTTAGCCGGGACGTGCTACCTTGGCCTGTGCAGGGCTTCACGCAAGGCCTTGAGAAGTGCGTCGGGTGCTTCGGTCATCAACGCGTGACCAGCGGCCACCATGTGTACACGCGCCTTCAGGGCCAGCGCGATCTCGCGGCTCTGTTTCGGCACAGTCATCTGATCGCGTTCGCCGAGGATCAAGGCGACAGGGCACTGCACTTTCGCCGCGGCCTGCAAACCACCGGTGTAGCGGTCGCACACACTGAAGTCGTGGTGGAACAGGTTGACCGCCGTCTGCCCGGCCTGTACACGCCGCATCAGCGCGCGGTTGGCGCCGTGCAACCAGGTGCCCGGGCCGGGGTGGGAAGGCTTGGCGGCCAGCGTGGAGTGCGAAAACACATTGACCATGTCGATCGCCTTCAGCGGTGCGGTGCGCGCGGTCTCGAGCAGCGCTTCAGACACCTTCATCGGGTAGGCGGTGCCGACCATCACGAGCGCATCGATCTTCGAAGGGGCACGTGCCGTGGCTTCGAGCGCGATCAGCGAGCCCATGCTGTGGCCGACCAGGCTGGCCTTGGCCACACCGGCCGCGTCGAGCAGCGCGAGCAACCAGTCGGCCAAGGTTTCGACGCTCGCCAGCGGCGCGCCGCCACTGCGCCCGTGGCCCGGCTGGTCGACGGCCAGCACGCCGTGGCCGTGGTGCGCATACCAGCGCGCCAGCAACGTCCAGACGCTGTGATCGTGCAAGGCACCGTGTATGAACACGACGCAGGGCAGGGCCGGGTCGAAAGCCTTGCCACCGGTGTAGGCGTAGGCCTTGGCATCGAAGCCACGAACGCTCAGTTCCATCACGCACCCGCTTTCTCGGCGACCTTGAGCGCGCGTTTCAGGTCGTCGATCAGATCGTCGGCGTCTTCCAGGCCGATCGACAGGCGAATCGTGCCCGGCGTGATGCCGGCCTGCAGCAATGCCGCGTCGTCCATGCGGAAGTGCGTGGTCGAGGCCGGGTGAATCACCAGCGAGCGGCAATCGCCCACGTTGGCGAGGTGCGAAAAGATCTTCAGCGCCTCGATGAAAGCGACGCCCTGTTGGCGCGACCCACGCAGGTTGAAGCTGAACACCGAGCCGCAGCCGCGCGGCAGCAGGCGCTTCGCGAGCGTGTGGCTGGTGTGCGACTCGAGTTCGGGGTACCCCACGCTCTCGACCATTGAATGTGCGGCCAGAAAGGCCACCACCTTGCGCGTGTTCTCGATGTGCCGCGCCATGCGCAGCGGCAAGGTTTCGATGCCTTGCAGGATCAGCCAGGCCGTGTGCGGGCTCATGCACGCGCCGAAGTCGCGCAGCCCTTCGCGGCGCGCACGCAGCAGGAAGGCGCCGACGCTGCTTTCTTCGCTGAACACCATGCCGTGAAAGCCTTCGTAGGCTTTGGTCAGCTCGGGGAAACGGCCCGATCGATCCCAGTCGAACTGGCCGCTGTCCACGAGCACACCGCCGATCACGGTGCCGTGGCCGGAAAGGAACTTCGTGGCCGAGTGAAACAGCAGGTCGGCGCCGTGGTCGAAAGGTTTCATCAACCAGGGTGTGGTGAAGGTCGAGTCGACCATCAGCGGCAGGCCGTGTTCGTGGGCGATTGCAGAGACGGTCGGGATGTCGAGCACGTCGAGCCCGGGGTTGCCCAGCGTTTCGCCGAACAGCAAACGTGTGTCGGGGCGGATCGCGGCGCGCCACGCATCGATGTCGCCCGGCTTCACGAAGGTGGTGGAAATACCGAAGCGCGCGAGTGTGTAGTGCAGCAGGTTGTGCGAGCCACCGTAGAGCGCGCTCGACGCCACGATGTGCGAGCCCGCGCCTGCGAGCGTGCTGATCGCCAGATGCAACGCGGCCTGGCCGCTGGCGGTGGCAATGGCGCCGCTGCCACCTTCGAGTGCGGCCACGCGCTCTTCGAAGACCGCGTTGGTCGGGTTCGAGATGCGGCTGTAGACATGGCCCGAACGTTCCATGTTGAACAGTGAGGCTGCATGTTCGCTGCTCTCGAACACGAACGAGGTGGTCAGATGGATCGGCACGGCGCGCGCGCCGGTCGCCGGGTCGGGGGCGGCGCCGGCATGAAGCGCCAGCGTGTCGAAGCCGGGGTCTGAGTGGCCGGGCATGGTGCCTCCGCGGGCTTGGGGTGGTGTGGGTTCGGCAGGGTGTCGCCGCTGCGAATTGTGGGCTATATTGGCCGCAAACCACCGTTGCGGAGTGCCCATGAAAGTCAGCGACATCCTTCGAGTCAAGGGCGGCACGCTGTTCACCGTGTCACCCGATCAGCCGCTGCACGAAGCGGTCAGCACCATGTCGGACCGCGACATCGGCTCGCTCGTCGTGATGGACCACGGTGACCTGGTGGGCATGCTCACCTTCCGCGAAGTGATCCAGGCCATCGTGAAGAACGACGGTGCGCTCGGCACGCTGCAGGTGCGCGGCGTGATGGACGACCACCCGCTCACCTGCACGCCCGACACCGAGATCGACGAAGTGCGCCGCATGATGCTCGGCCGCCATGCGCGCTACATGCCTGTGCTCACGCAACGCACGCTGATGGGCGTGATCTCGTTCTACGACGTGGCCAAGGCCGTGGTCGACGGGCAGGACTTCGAGAACCGCATGCTCAAGGCCTACATCCGCGACTGGCCGGTCGAAGACGCGAGCGACGAGCAGACGCCCACGCCGAACTGAGCGGCGCCTTCTGGCGCGGCCAGCGGCTGGCCTAAAATCGCAACACTCGCCACCGCCTCCGGGCGGTGGTGTCACTTCTGGCCACTGCGTTTCGGCGCCCCACACACCATGTCCGGCAGCACCCTCGGCGAACTCTTTCGCGTCACCAACTTCGGTGAAAGCCACGGTCCGGCCATCGGCTGCGTGATCGACGGCTGCCCGCCCGGCATGGCCTTGTCGGAAGCCGACATCCAGCCCGAACTCGACCGCCGCCGCCCCGGCACCTCGCGCTTTGTCACGCAGCGCAACGAGCCCGACACGGTCGAGATTCTCTCGGGTGTGTACGAAGGCCTGACGACCGGCACGCCGATCTGCCTGCTGATCCGCAACACCGACCAGCGCAGCAAAGACTACGGCAACATCCTGAACACCTTCCGCCCGGGCCACGCCGACTACGCCTACCTGCACAAGTACGGCCTGCGCGACCCGCGCGGTGGTGGCCGCGCCTCGGCCAGGCTGACGGCGCCGATGGTCGGTGCCGGGGCGATTGCTCGCAAGTGGCTGAAGCTGAAGTTCGGCACCACCTTCTCGGGCCACATGGCACAGATCGGCGACATCGTGATCCCGTTCGAGTCGATGGCGCATGTCCCGAACAACCCGTTCTTCGCGGCGAACACGAGCGACATCGCCCGCCTCGAGGCCTACATGGACGACTTGCGCAAGGCCGGCGACAGCTGTGGCGCGCGCATTTCGGTGGCCGCACACGGTGTGCCGGTCGGCCTGGGCGAGCCGCTGTTCGACAAGCTCGACGCCGACATCGCGAAGGCGATGATGGGCATCAACGCTGTCAAGGGCGTGGAGATCGGTGCCGGCTTCGCGAGCGTTGCGCAACGCGGCACGACGCACGGCGACGAACTCACGCCCGAGGGCTTCTCGAGCAACAACGCCGGTGGTGTACTTGGCGGGATTTCCACCGGGCAAGACATCATCGTCAGCATCGCCGTCAAGCCGACGAGTTCGATCCGCAGCCCGCGCCAGTCGATCGACCTGGCCGGCCAGCCGGCCACGGTCGAGACCTTCGGCCGGCACGACCCTTGTGTCGGTATCCGCGCCACGCCGATCGCCGAGGCGATGCTCGCTCTGGTGCTGATGGACCATGCTTTGCGCCACCGCGCGCAGTGCGGCGACGTGCGGGTCGCGACAGCGCCGATCCCGGCGCAGCGCCCCGCGCGGGCCTGATGCCGGTTTCCGGCCCGGCCGGCCAGCCGGCAGCCTGACCCGCACAATCTGCAGACTGTCGCAGGGGATGGCCTGCCGCGGGGGGCCGTGTCTACACTCCGGGTCCACCAGAACAACCCAGGAAAGGAAGCCTCATGCGAAAGCAGTGGCTCGTGGGCGCAGGCGTTGCGATCATCGTCGCCGCCGTCGCCCTGGCAGTCGTGTCGCGTGCCAAAAGCAGCGACGACTCCAAAGACAAAAAACCCGAGGTGACGCTCGAATTCACCCCCGCCGAAGTGATTCGGCCGGTGCTGGCGGCGCTGCCCGAGCGCATCGAGTTTTCGGGCTCGCTGATGGCGCCGCGAACCGCCGTCGTGCGCGCCAAGGCTTCGGGCACGTTGCTGGCGCTTTCGGTGGCCGAAGGCAGCCGCGTCAAGGCCGGCCAATCGCTGGGAAGCATCGATCTGGCCGACTTGCAAAGCCGTGCCGCAGAGCGTTCGGCCGGGGTCGATTCGGCGCAGGCACGAGTCGTGGAAGCAGAGCGCGCACACGCGGCGAACGAAGGGCTGGCGCGCCAGCAGTTCATCTCGGCGAACGCGCTCGAATCGTCGCGCGCCACCCTCGAGACCGCACGCGCCCAGCTCAAGTCGACGCAGGCAGCACTGGCCACTTCGAAGCTCGGCATCCGTGAAGCTGCGCTGACCGCGCCGATCAGCGGTGTGATCGGGCGGCGCAACGTGCTGCCGGGCGAGAAGGTCAGCGCCGAGCAGGAACTGATGACGGTCGTCGACCTGTCGGTGCTCGAACTCGTCGGTGTCGTTGGCACCCACCAGGTCTCGGCGCTGAAGCCGGGGCAGATGTTGTCGGTGCGTGTCGAAGGTGCGGCTGCGCCAGTGAAAGGGCGCATCGACCGCATCGCGCCCTCGGCCGAGCCGGGCACGCGCGGCATCCGCGTGGTGGTGGTGCTCGCCAACCCCGACGAAGCCTTTCGCGCCGGCCAGTACGCCAGCGCGCTCGTGATGCTCGACGACGCGGCGCAGCGCCTGACGGTGCCGATCGCCGCGGTTGGCCAGGCTTCCGGCCAGGACTACGTGTGGACGGTCGAGAAGGGCGTGCTGGTGCGCCGTATCGTCATCACCGGCCGGCGCGACAGCGTGGGTGGCCGCGTCGAAGTGACGCAGGGTTTGACGCCCGAGCTGCAGGTGCTGGGTGCGCGTTTCGACAGCCTGAAGGAAGGCGCGCCAGCGAAGATCGTCGCGAAGGGCGCTGCGCCCTCGGCGCCTGCGGCGAGTGCGTCTGCGGCCGCGGCGAAGGCGTCCTGACATGTGGTTCACCCGCGTTTCGATCAACAACCCGGTCTTCGCCACGATGGTGATGGC
This sequence comes from Burkholderiales bacterium, assembly GCA_039930465.1. Lineage (GTDB taxonomy): Bacteria > Pseudomonadota > Gammaproteobacteria > Burkholderiales > Burkholderiaceae_C > LMDS01. The sequence continues at coordinate 49,384 of JBDTTU010000006.1, read as the reverse complement.
GGCGCTGTGTGTGCTCGGCCTGTTCTCGTACAGCCAGTTGCGCGTCGAGCGCCTGCCCGATATCTCGCCGCCGGTCGTCTTCGTGAGCGTGGCCTACCCGGGCGCTTCGCCGGAAGCGGCCGAGACCGAACTCACGCGCCCGATCGAACTCGCGCTGAACGGCATCGCCGGCGTGAAGATGATCCGCTCGAACAGTCTGGAAGGCAGCAGCCAGACCGTGGTCGAGTTCCAGCTCAGCGCCGACATGAGCCGCGCCGTGCAAGACGTGCGCGACAAGGTGTCGGCGCTGCAGCCGAGCTTCCCGCGTGACGCCAAGGCTCCCTACATCTCGCGCTTCGACGGCGACAACGCCCAGCCCACCGTTTACCTCGCACTGGTGGCGCCCGAGCGCAGCGCGCGTGAGCTGTCGTTGCTGGCCGACCAGGTCGTGCGCAAGCGGCTCGAGCGCGTCGGCGGAGTCGCCAAGGTCGACGTGAGCGGCCTCACAGTGCGCCAACTGCGCATCAACCTCGACCCGCAGCGCCTGCGTGCGTATCAGCTCACGCCGGCCGACGTGTCGGCCGCTTTGCAGCGTGCCAACGCCGACGTGCCGGTCGGCTTGCTCAGCAGCGGCAAGGAAGACGCGCTGGTGCGTGTCGAAGGCCGGGTGCGCGATCCGAAGGCGTTCGCCGACGTGGTGGTGGCCAACCGTGGCAACCTGATCGTGCGGCTGGGCGACCTGGGCGAGCTGGTCGAGCGTGAGCAGGAGCCGGTGTCGATCGCGCGGGTCGACGGCGTGCCTTCGGTATCGTTCGAAGTGTTCAAGCAGCAGGACGCCAACATCGTCGAGACCGGCGAAGGCATCAAGCTCGCCACCGAAGAGTTGCGCAAGAGCCTGCCGCCGGGTGTCGAACTGCGGCTGGTCTACGCCGACAGCGACTGGGTGCGTGATTCGCTCAGTGGCGTCAAGCGCACGCTGATCGAAGGCGCGTTGCTCACGATCGCGATCGTGTTCCTGTTCCTGCACAGCTGGCGCAGCACGATCATCACCGGCCTCACGCTGCCGATCTCGGTGATCTCGGCTTTCATCGCGGTGTATGCCTTCGGCTTCACGCTGAATTTCATGACGATGATGGCGCTGAGCCTGTGCATCGGCCTCTTGATCGACGACGCGATCGTGGTGCGCGAGAACATCGTGCGCCACATCCACATGGGAAAGGATCATCACCGCGCAGCCAGCGAAGGCACCAACGAGATTGGTCTTGCGGTCATGGCGACCACGTTCGCGATCTGCGCCGTGTTCGTGCCGGTCGCGTTCATGAAAGGGATCATCGGCAAGTTCTTCTTTCCCTTCGGCATCACGGTCGCGGTGGCGGTGCTGGTGAGCCTGTTCGTCAGCTTCACGCTCGACCCGATGCTGTCGAGCATCTGGAAAGACCCGCCGGTCAACCGGCTCGGGCGCGTCTGGGGCCTGGGCCACCTGATGCGCGCCACCGACCGCCTGCTCGACGTCATGCATGCCGTATACGAACGCCTGATCCACTGGGTCTTTGCCGGCAGTCGCCACCGCATCTGGGTGCCGCCGATCCCGGCCTTCGGGCGCCCGTTCGATTCACAAGGCCAGCGCGACAAGAGTCAGCCGCGGCGCATGCGCTTCGCGACGATCACGCCGCGCGCGATCGTGCTGTGCGCAGGCCTGGCCAGTTTTGTGGGCGCGCTCGCGCTCGCACCGCTGGTCGGCAGCGAATTCATTCCCGATGCCGACAACAGCTACATCTCGCTCAACGTGCGCATGCCGGTGGGCACGAGCCTGACGCGTGGCAACGAGAAGATGAAGCAGGTCGAAGACCTGGTGCGCGTGATGCCCGAGGTGCGCCTGATGTCAACGCAGGTGGGCGACGTGGACGGCAGCCGCAACGTCGGCAAGCTCACCTTGCAGCTGACCAAGCCGAGCGAACGCAAGCGCTCGCAGAAAGAAGTGGAAGAAGCGATCCGCAAGGCCATCGCACCGATCCCCGGTGCCGACGTGTCGATTGGCAACCGGCCGATCTTCGTCTCGCTGCTCGGCCCCGACCCGAAGGTGCTCGACGCCGAAGTGCTGCGCCTGGCCGAGAAGATCGGCAAGATCAAGGGCATCACCGACCTGGAAACTTCGGTGAAGCCCGGCCTGCCGGCCTACGCCGTGCGCCTGCGGCCCGATGCGGTGCGCGAGCTCGGCATCACGCCGACCCAGCTCGCCACCAGCCTGCGCAGCTTCGTCAACGGCGACGTGGCGACCTACTGGACCGCGCCCGACGGCGAGCAGGTGGAAGTGGAACTGCGCCTGCCCCAACTGCTGCGCGAGAACGTGGCCCAGCTCGACAGCCTGCCGGTGGCCTACGCCAAAGACGGCACGCCGATCGCGCTGTCGCGCGTGGCCGACGTGGTGAGCGTGGTCAACCCCGAGGTCATCAAGCGCCAGGACCTGCAGCGCCGCCAGGCCGTCTACGCCGGCGTGACCGGCCGGCCGAGTGGCGACGTGGGCGTCGAGGTGAAGAAGGTGGTCGAGGCGACGCAGCTGCCGCCGGGCTACCGCTTCGACCAGGGCGGCCAGTCGCGCGAGCAGGCCGAGGCGTTCCAGGGCATTCTGCTGGCGCTGGTGGCCGCGGTGGTGTTCATCTACATCGTGCTCGCGTCGCAGTTCGGCAGCTTCCTGCAGCCTTTTGCGATCATGGCTTCGCTGCCACTGGCGCTGATCGGCGTGATGCTCGCGCTGCTGATCACACGCTCCACGTTGAACCTGTTCTCGATGATCGGCCTGGTGATGCTGATGGGGCTGGTGACGAAAAACGCGATCCTGCTGGTCGACTTCGCCAACCAGGCGCGCAAGACCGGCATGAATACCGCCGAAGCGCTGCTGCAGGCCGGCCTGGTGCGCATGCGCCCGATCATGATGACGACCGCGGCGATGGTCTTCGGCATGCTGCCGCTGGCGCTCGCGCTCGATGAGGGCGGCGAGATCCAGGCGTCGATGGGCCGCGCCATCATCGGCGGCGTGATCACCTCGACGCTGCTCACGCTGATCGTCGTGCCGGTGCTCTACAGCTACCTCGACGGGCTGGCGGCGTGGTCGAAGCGGCGTTTCGGCACGTCGCACGAGGCCGCGTCGGCAGGCGGGGCGATTCCGGAGCAGATGCCGGCGGCAAAAGAGTAGTTCGGCGATGGTTCGGGCCAGCGCCGGCCCGCCATCTACTGGGAGATGTGGATCACATCCCTGACCACCGGGTAGATGTGGTTCTGCCAGCGCTTGCCGCTGAACACGCCGTAGTGGCCCACGTTCGGCTGCACGTAGTGCGTGCGCATGTAGGGTCGCAGGCTGCTCGCCAGATCTTGCGCCGCGAGCGTCTGGCCGATGGCGCAGATGTCATCCCGTTCGCCTTCGATCGTGACCAGCGCGGTTCGGCGGATCGCCGCCGGGTTCACGTTGCGGCCGCGGAACGTCAGCTCGCCCTTGGGCAGCGCGTACTTCTGGAACACGAGGTCGACGGTCTCGATGTAGAAGTCGGCCGAGAGGTCGGCCACCGCCATGTATTCCTCGTAGAAGGTGCGTGTGATCTCGGCCTTGTCGAACTCGTCGTCGACGAGGTGCTGGTAGTACTCCTTGAAGGCATTGACATGCCGGTCCTTGTTCATGCTCATGAAGGCCGAAAGCTGCACGAAGCCCGGGTACACACGCCGCCCACCGCCGCCGTGGCGCCAGGGCACTGTGCTGATCAGGTTTTTCTCGAACCACTCGATCGGCTTGGTCATCGCCAGCTTGTTGACGGCCGTGGGGCTGATGCGGCAGTCGATCGGGCCGGCCATCAGCGTCAGGCTGGCGGGCGTGGCCGGGTGCTGGTCTTCGGACATCAAGGCCACCGCGGCCAGCGCGGCGACGCATGGCTGGCAAACGGCGATCACGTTCGAGTTCGGGCCCATTGCGGCGAGGAAATCGATGATGTGCTCGGTGTACTCGTCCAGCCCGAAGCGGCCGGCCGCGAGCGGCACGTCGCGCACGTTGTGCCAGTCGGTCACGTAGACGTCGTGGTCTTGCAGCACGGTGCGCACGGTGTCGCGCAGCAGCGTCGCGAAGTGGCCCGACATGGGCGCCACGACCAGCACCTTGGGCTGAGCCGGCGCGCCTTCCTTGCGAAAGCGCAGCAGGGTGGCGAACGGGGTGGTGAAGACCACTTCTTCGCTGACGGGCACGGTCTGGCCCTTGTCGATCACGCTGTCGATGGCCCACGCCGGGCGCTTGTGGGTCACTTCGGCAAGTTCGAGCACCTTGCAAGCGGCGGCCACCTGGCGGGAGGTCGACTGCCCCGGCAGCCCGAAGCTGGGGTCCTGCAGCATCGGAACCGACATCTTGGCCAAGGTGCGCAAAGGCCACATCAGATCGGACTGTGCCTGGTAGGCCTGATACATCATGCTTTCTCCGGTTCTGATTCGTGCCGGTAGCTCTGCAACTACCGCGCCAGCGCGCGTGGCACATCCCTTGCAACCCGAATTCGCCAAACCCGCGCCGGAGAGCCGCCATGCCTGTTGCCACACCTGCCAAGAGCAAGACCACTGTTGCGAAGAGCGCTGCAAAGCCATCGCCGAAGCCGGCCGCGAAAGCCAGGTCGACCAAGGCCTCGGCCACGCTCACCCTGAGCAGCAAGAACTATTCGTCGTGGTCCTTGCGCGGCTGGTTGATGGCGAAATTTGCCGGGCTTGAGTTCACCGAGCTCATGGTCTCGCCCGACGATGCCGACGCCCGCAAGGAGTTGCTGCTGCTTGCGCCGTCGATCCGCGTTCCGGCGTTGACGCACGACGGTGCCAAAGTCTGGAACACGCTGGCCATTGCGCAATACCTGAACGAGATCAGGCCCAACGCCGGCCTGATGCCCGACGAGCGGATCGCACGTGCGCACTGCCGCTCGGTCAGCGGCGAAATGAACTCGGGTTTCGCGAACCTGCGCGCTTCGTTGCCGATGAACCTGAAGGGCAAGTTCCCAGGCCACAAGGTCTGGGCCGGAGCCCAGCCCGACATCGACCGCATCGTCGAGATCTGGACCGAGTGCCTGGCCGCCTACGGCGGGCCGTTTCTTTTCGGAAAGCAGCGTGGCATGGCCGACGCGATGTACGCGCCGGTAGCCACCCGCTTCCTCACCTACGACGTGAAACTCAACAAGCCTTGCATCCAGTATTGCCAGACCATCATGGCGATGCCGGAGATGAAAGAATGGATCGCCGCAGCCAGGCTGGAGCCCGACGACATCGAAGAACTCGACATGGACTTTTAGGCCCTGCGCGCTCGCAGGGCGGGTGCTGAATCTAAGCCCAGGGCTTGGGTGCTGGCACCTCACAAGGCGCTGGCACGTCGATCGACTTGAAGTCGGCCGGGCCGACGATTTCCAGGTACTCCATGTCGGGCGAGTAGTCGAACAGGTAGTGCACGATGCCCGGCCGCTGGTGCACGCAGTCACCGGCCTCGACCAGCGTTTCTTCGTCGCCGTACATGAACTTGGCCCAGCCCTTGGTCATGAACACTATCTGGAATTCCGCTTCATGGCGGTGCCAGCCGGTGCCCTTCTCTGGTGCCATGTTGGCTTTCACCAGGTGGGCGATCACGCGGCCCGAGGTCGCGTCGGCGACACCCAGGTCTTTGTAGAGAAAGAAGTCGCGCAGGCCTTCGCTGCGCCAGGGTGTGTCGGCGGGTTTGACGTGCGAAAACTTGGTGCTGGTTTTGTCCAACATGGGGCTGCCCTCCTGCGGCAAGTCAATGTGCAGGTGCAACATGCATAAGGCGTTCCAAGGCCCGGGCGATCACGTCGCCAAGTGTCAGAGCCCCATGTTGCTGGTGATCACGGTCGTGGCGGGCCAGACTTCGGAGTCGGCCCAGGCCTGCGGAATCGAGTCGCCGTCGACCTCGACAGCCCATTCGCGTGGTGAGTGCGCCGCGGCGCGCTGGCGCGCCGAACGCATTCTGAAGTCGGCCAGCTCGATCAACGCACCCGGCCCCCACGAGCTGGCCGGCGGGTTGGCGGCGAGGCCGATGCTGACGACGATGTCGGAGGCCACGTGCATCTCGCTCAGCGCCTGGTCGATCGGCTGCTTCAGACGTTCCGAGAAGGCCGCCGCCACGCCCAGGTGCGCCTGGGCCAGCAAGACCGCCAGCTCGGTGTCGGCGGTGCGCACCAGCACGTCGATCGAGCGCAGCCGGGCATTTAGCACCATCGCCAGCTTCGAGGTGACCGGCTCGAGAATGCGCTCGCTCAGGTGCGAACTGCCGGGCGCCAGCCCCACTTCGAGCAGCACCATCGCCACCTGCCCCTGCGGGGTGTTCGTGTGGGCGAACTCCGAAGCGTGCTGCGTTTGTTCATACAGCATGCGTCGGCCGGAGGGGCCGAAGATGGCTGTGTGATCACGGGGCTGGCGGGACATGGGCTGCTGGCGGCCGGAGTGGGGCGGGGAAGGTGCGGCATTGTCCGAACGGAGCCCGGCTTCGGTCAAGTACCGATGTAAGTGTTGTCGCAATGGAGTTGCACGGCCGCTGCCAGGGCCCACCCGTGCATCAGCATTCGACGATGTTGACCGCCAGCCCGCCGCGGGCCGTTTCCTTGTATTTGCTCATCATGTCGGCGCCGGTTTCACGCATGGTCTTGATGACTTTGTCGAGGCTCACGTGATGCGTGCCGTCACCGCGCAGGGCCATGCGCGCCGCGTTGATGGCCTTGACCGAAGCGATCGCGTTGCGTTCGATGCAGGGTATCTGCACCAGCCCGCCGACCGGGTCGCAGGTGAGGCCGAGGTGGTGTTCCATGCCGATCTCGGCGGCGTTTTCCACCTGCGCCGGCGAGCCGCCGAGCACGGCGCACAAGGCGCCGGCTGCCATCGAGCAGGCCACGCCCACTTCACCCTGGCAGCCCACTTCGGCGCCGCTGATCGAGGCGTTTTCCTTGTAGAGCAGGCCGATGGCGGCGGCGGTCAGAAGAAAGTCGATCACCCCCGCATCGCTGGCCGAGGGCACGAAGCGGGTGTAGTAGTGCAACACCGCCGGCACGATGCCGGCGGCGCCGTTGGTCGGCGCGGTGACGACCCGGCCGCCGGCGGCGTTTTCCTCGTTGACGGCCAGTGCGTAGAGGTTGACCCAGTCGAGCACCTGCAGCGGGTCGCGCAGGGCCGCTTCAGGGTTGGCGCAGAGCTGGCGGTGCAGGTCGGCAGCCCGGCGCCGCACCTTGAAGCCGCCCGGCAGCACACCGTCGGTCTTGCAGCCGCGCACCACGCAGGCCTGCATCACGGCCCAGATCTTCAGCAGGTTGGCGTCGATCTCGGCGTCGCTGCGCCAGTGGCGTTCGTTGCGGCGCATCAGCTCGGCGATGCTGCAGCCTTGTTGCTGTGCAAGCGCCAGCAACTCGGCGCCGCTGTGGAACGGGTGCGCGAGCACGGTGGTGTCGGGCGCGATCACTTTCTGCAGACTGCCGTCGTGGGCGACCTCGTCGCTGACGACGAAACCGCCGCCCACCGAGTAGTAGGTGCGTGCCAGCAGCTCGGCGCCTGCGGCGTCAAACGCCGTGAAGCGCATGCCGTTGGCGTGGAAGGGCAGCGTTTCGCGACGGTAGAAGATGAGGTCAGTCTTCTCGGTGAAGTTGATCTCATGGGCGCCGAGAAGCGCGATGCACTTTGCCTCGCGCATCTGCCTGAGCTGCGACGCGATGCCTTCCACGTCGACCGTGTCGGGCTCGGCGCCGGCCAGGCCGAGCAGCACGGCTTTGTCGCTGCCGTGGCCCTTGCCGGTGGCGCCGAGCGAGCCGTAGAGGTGCGAGCACACGCGCACCGTTGCTTTGAGCTGGCCTTCATGCTGCAGCCGCAGCGCGAACAGCCGCGCCGCGCGCATCGGCCCGACCGTGTGCGAACTGCTGGGGCCGATGCCGATCTTGAACAGGTCGAAGACCGAGACGGCCATGGGTCAGCTCGCCGTCTCGTAGTCGGTGAGCGGAGGGCAGGAACACATCAGGTTGCGGTCGCCCCAGACGTTGTCGACACGACCGACCGGCGACCAGTACTTGCCCCGCCGCAATGCCGCGACCGGGTAAGCCGCTTCCTCGCGAGAGTACGCGTGCGGCCAGTCTGCTTTCAGCAGCGCTTCGGCGGTGTGCGGTGCGGCCTTCAACGGGTTGTCGTCTTTCGGCCAGGCGCCCGACTCGACCTTGGCAATCTCGTGGCGAATGGCGATCATCGCGTCGCAGAAGCGGTCTAGTTCTTCGCGCGATTCGCTCTCGGTCGGTTCGACCATCAGCGTGCCGGCGACGGGGAAGCTCAGCGTCGGCGCGTGAAAGCCGTAGTCGATCAGCCGCTTGGCCACGTCTTCGGCGCTCACGCCAGCCGCGCCGCCGGTCGCTTCTTTCAGCGGCCGAAGGTCGAGGATGCACTCGTGCGCCACGCCACCGCCCTTGATGCCGGCGATGTTGCCGCTGTAGTGAACCTCGTAGTGGTCGGCCAGGCGCGCCGCGATGTAGTTGGCCGACAGGATCGCGGTTTCCGTGGCCGCCGTCAGGCCTTCGGCGCCCATCATGCGCATGTACATCCAGCTGATCGGCAACACGGCCGCGTTGCCCAGCGGCGCGGCCGACACCGCGCCGACCTGCAACTCGGTGCCGATGCCGGCCGAGCGGTGCGCCGGCAGGTAGGGCACGAGGTCGGCGACCACGCAGGTCGGCCCCACACCCGGCCCACCACCGCCGTGCGGAATGCAGAAGGTCTTGTGCAGGTTCAGGTGGCTCACGTCGCCGCCGAACTCGCCCGGCGCGGCCACGCCGACCAGCGCGTTCATGTTCGCGCCGTCTACGTAGACACGGCCGCCGTGCTGGTGCACGAGCGCGCAGATCTGCTTCACGTGGGTGTCGAACACGCCGTAGGTCGAAGGGTAGGTGATCATGATGCAGGCGAGCTGCGCGCTGTGGGCCGTGCACTTTGCCGCCAGGTCAGCCAGATCGATGTTGCCTTCGTCGTCGCACTTGGTTACGACCACCTGCAACCCGGCCATCTGCGCGCTGGCCGGGTTGGTGCCGTGCGCCGATTCAGGGATCAGGCAGATGCCGCGATGCGCTTCGCCACGCGCTGCGTGGAAGGCCTTGATCACGAGCAGGCCGGCGTATTCGCCCTGCGAGCCGGCATTGGGCTGCAGGCTCACGCCGCTGTAGCCGGTGGCCTGGCACAACCAGGCTTCGAGTTGGGTGCGCAGCTGTTCGTAACCGGCGAGCTGTTCGATCGGCGCGAACGGGTGGATGTTTGCGAACTCGGGCCAGGTGATGGGAATCATCTCGCTGGTCGCGTTCAGCTTCATCGTGCACGAGCCGAGCGGGATCATCGTGCGGTCGAGCGCCAGGTCTTTGTCTGACAGGCTGCGGATGTAACGCAGCATCGCGGTTTCGGAATGGTGGCGATTGAAGACCGGGTGCGTGAGGAAGGCACTGCTGCGGACCAGCGATTCGGGAATCAGCGAGCCGATGCCCTTTTCGAAGGGCGCGAAGTCGGGCCGTGGCTGGCCCGCAGCGAAGAGGTTCCACAGTGCGGTGATGTCGTCACGCGTCGTCGTTTCGTCGAGCGTGATGCCCACACTTGCGGCCGAGGCGCGGCGCAGGTTGAAGCCGAGCGCACGCGCTGACTGCAACACCGATTCGGTGTTCGCGCCGGTCGTGACCTGCAAAGTATCGAAGCCGCCGATGTTCGGCAGCGAACAACCGAGTTGTTGCAGGCCCTTCGCCAGCACAGCCGTGTAGCTGGCCACGCGGCGCGCAATGCGCTTCAGCCCTTCAGGCCCGTGGTACACGGCGTACATGCTCGCCACCACGGCGGGCAGCACTTGCGCAGTGCAGATGTTCGACGTGGCCTTCTCGCGCCGAATGTGCTGCTCGCGCGTCTGCAGGGCCAGCCGGTAGGCCGGTGCGCCGTGGGCGTCGACGCTCACGCCGACGAGCCGGCCGGGCATCGAGCGCTTGAACTCGTCTTTCGTCGCGAGGAAAGCGGCGTGCGGCCCGCCGTTGCCCATCGGCATGCCGAAGCGCTGGGTGTTGCCAACGACGATGTCGGCGCCCATTTCGCCAGGCGCTTTCAGCAGCGTCAGCGCCAACAGATCGGCAGCGACGATGGCCAGGCCACCGCGCGCGTGCACCGCGTCGATCGCCGGCTGCAGATCACGCACCACGCCGCCGACGCCGGGGTACTGCAGCAGCACGGCGAAAGCATCGGCGCTGCCCGCAGCTTCGGCCGCGCCCGTGAGCACCGTGATGCCCAGTGGCCGAGCGCGGGTCTGCACCACTTCGAGTGTTTGTGGAAGCACGTCGTCGGCGACGAAGAGCGTGGTCGACTTGGCTTTGCCGACACGCAGCGCGAGTGTCATCGCTTCGGCCGCGGCGGTTGCTTCGTCGAGCATCGATGAGCCGGCGATCGCCATGCCCGTGAGCTCGCAGACCATGGTCTGGAAGTTCACCAGCGCTTCCATGCGGCCCTGCGAGATTTCTGCCTGGTAGGGCGTGTAGGCGGTGTACCAGGCCGGGTTCTCGAGAATGTTGCGCAAGATGACACCTGGCGTGTAAGTGCCGTGGTAACCCTGGCCGATGAAACTTTTCAGCACCTGGTTGCGGCCGGCGATGGCCTTCAACTCGGCCAAGGCCGAGGCTTCGGTCAGCGGCTCGGGCAGCGCCATGGGCGCGCCGCGGGCGATCGAGCGCGGCATCACGGATTCGATCAGCGCGCGGCGCGAAGCCGCGCCTATCACCGACAGCATGTGGTGTTCGTCGTCGGCGCTCACGCCGATGTGGCGAGCGACGAATTCCGACGCGTCTTCAAGTTCGCGCAGCGGCTTGTGGGCAGGCATCAACATTGAAAGCCCTTCAGCTGTTCTTGACGAGCAGGTCGTAGGCGGGCGCGTCCATCAGCTGTTCGAACTCGGCCATGTTGCTGACATGAACCTTGAAGAACCAGCCGTTGCCCAAGGGGTCGGTGTTGGCGAGCGACGGGTCGTCGCGCAGCGCTTCGTTGACCTCGACGATTTCGCCGCTGACTGGCATGAACAGGTCGGCCGCTGCTTTCACCGATTCGACCACGCCGGCCACCTCGCCTTGTTTGAAGGTGCTGCCCACCGAAGGCAACTCGATGAAGACCACATCGCCCAGCGCGTCCTGCGCGTGGTGGGTGATGCCGACGGTGGCGGCCTCGTGGTCTTCGATGTTGATCCACTCGTGGTCGTTGGTGTACATGGTCGTCATCGGGGGCTCCAGTGATTTGTCGGGGGACGTTGATGGTTTGCGGGTTCAGCCGCGGAAGTAGTGGTGCGGCGTGAACGGCATGGAAGTCACGCGCATGGGCTGGGCCTTGCCGCGCACGTCGGCATAGACCTCGTGGTTCGGCAGTGCGTGGTTGGCGGCGAGGTAGGCCATTGCGATCGGTTGCGCCACGGTCGGCGCGAGCGTGCCGCTCGTCACGTGGCCGAGCTTGCGGCCGTGGGCGTCATGGATGGTGGCGCCTTCGCGCACCGGCACACGTTCGAGCCCGATCAGGCCGACCCGCTTGGTGGCCGCGCCGGTGGCGAGCTGGCCGTCGATCACCGAAGCGCCGGGGTAACCGCCATGGCGCGCGCCGCCGGCGCGCCGCACTTTCTGGATCGCCCAGGTGAGGGCGGCTTCGACCGGCGTTGTCGTGGTGTCGATGTCGTGCCCGTACAGGCACAGACCGGCTTCGAGCCGAAGCGTGTCGCGTGCGCCCAGGCCGACAGGGCCGACCTCGGCTTGTGCGAGCAGCTCGCGCGCCAGCGCTTCGGCCCGGTCGGCAGGCACCGAGATCTCGAAGCCGTCGTCGCCGGTGTAACCCGAGCGGGTGACGAAACACTCGGCACCGGCGAGGGTGACGCTCATGCCAGTCATGAATACCAGCGAAGCGACGGCGGGGTTCAGGCGCGCCAGTGCATGCACCGCCTTCGGGCCTTGCAGCGCGAGCAGCGCGCGCTCGGGCAGCGGCTGCACCGTGCAGCGGTGGCCGATGTTGGTGACCAGGTATTTGATGTCGGCCGCCTTGCAGGCCGCGTTGACGATCAGCAACAGGTCGTTCTGGGCAGCGCGCCGCGTGATCATCAGGTCGTCGAGGATGCCGCCGTTCGCATTGGTGAAATACGCGTAGCGCTGCTGGCCGTCGGCGAGGCCTTGCACATCCATGGGCACCAGGGTTTCGAGGGCTTTCGCGGCGTCAGGGCCGGCGAGGCGCAGCTGGCCCATGTGTGAAACGTCGAACAGCGCTGCCGATTCGCGGCACTGGCGGTGTTCCTTGATGATGCCGGCGGGGTACGAGACCGGCATCTCGTAGCCAGCGAAGGGCACCATCTTGGCGCCGAGTTCGAGGTGCAACGCGTGCAGCGGGGTGGTTTGCAGAACGGCGGTGTCGGACATGGTCGTCTCCTGAGGAGGTCCTGCGAGGGCAATTCAATGGACCGGCGCGACCTCATGATCGCACCGGGAATGCCCTCTCTGTCCGCTTTACCTGAGAGATTGGCAGCGCCGCTTTCGCGGTAGAGCCGCTTGCCCCTTCGGTGGGCCCACTCGGGGTGGGCCTCTCTCCAGCGAGGAACGCTTCGAAACGAAGCGCTTGTCAGTCCTTTTGCCTGAGCGTTCGAGCCTTGCTTCCACATGCTTGGCCCTGCGCCTTCGGCGGCTTCATCGGGGCGTCGTTTCGACCCACCGGAAAGCTCTCTCCTGACGGCCCGAAGTGTAGCAGCGGCATTGCGCGCGCCGATAATCGCGGCCCATGGAATCAGCAAAAGTGGTGCTCGAAAAAGCCGTGGTCGAAAAGGAGTGGCTGAAGGTCGAGTCGCTCGACCTCGAAGCTCAGGGGGTGGCCCACAACGCCGCCGGCAAGGTCGTGTTCATCGAAGACGCGCTGCCCGGCGAGGAAGTGCAGGTGCAGGTGGGCCGGCGCAAGAACAACTGGGAGCAGGCGACGATCAGCGCACTGCGCCGCGAAAGCTCGCAGCGCGTGGTGCCGCAGTGCCGGCACTTCGGTCATTGCGGCGGTTGCAAGATGCAGCACTTCCACGTCGGCGCGCAGGTCGCGACCAAACAGCGTGCGCTCGAAGACGCGCTCTGGCATCTTGGCAAGGTCAGGCCTGGACAAGTTCTGCGGCCGATCGAAGGGCCGGCCTGGGGTTACCGCTACCGGGGCCGTTTGTCGGTGCGTTATGTGGTGAAGAAGGCCAAAGTGCTGGTCGGTTTTCACGAGCGCAAGTCGAGCTTCGTGGCCGACATGGACAGCTGCGAGGTGCTGCCGCCGCACGTGAGCGCTTTGCTCGTGCCGCTGCGCGAGCTGATCGAGGGCATGGCGCAGCGTGACCGCTTGCCGCAGATCGAATTGGCGATCGGGGACGATGTGACCGCCATGGTGCTGCGCCACATGGAGCCGCTCAGCGAGCCCGATATGGAACGGCTGCGGGTATTCGGGGCAGAGCGCGGCGTGCAGTGGTGGCTGCAGTCGAAAGGGCCCGACACCGTGCAACGTCTGGAGGCCGGCGGGCCTGAGCTGGCCTATGCGCTGCCCGAGTTCGGCATCGTCATGCCGTTCAAGCCGACCGACTTCACGCAGGTCAACCCGCACATCAACCGCGTGCTGGTCACGCGCGCCTTGCGCCTGCTCGATGCAAGCCCGGCCGAGCGCGTGATCGACTGGTTCTGCGGCCTGGGCAACTTCACGTTGCCGATCGCGACGAAGGCGCGCGAAGTGCTCGGCATCGAAGGCAGCGAAACGCTGGTTCAGCGTGCGCGCGACAACGCGGCGCTCAACGGCTTGGGTGCGAAGGCGAGCTTCGCTGCCAGCAACCTGTTCGAGCTGACGCCCGCCACGCTCGCCGGCCACGGCCACGCCGACAAGTGGCTTGTCGACCCGCCGCGCGAAGGCGCTTTTGCGCTCGCCAAGGCGCTGGCCGATATCCACGCCGACCCCTCTTTGGCACCGGGGTATGTGGCGCCGACACGCATCGTCTACGTCAGCTGCAACCCGGCCACGCTGGCACGCGATGCGGGTGTGCTGGTGCACCAGGCGGGTTACCGCTGCACGGCGGCGGGCGCGGTGAACATGTTCCCGCACACGGCGCATGTAGAAAGCATGGCGGTCTTTGACCGCGATGCTTCGGCGCAGGGTGATGTCGTGTAGCGACGTGGGCCGAAGCCAAAGCATGGCGGTCTTTGACCGCGATGCTTCAGCGCAGGGTGATGTCGTGTAGCGACGTGGGCCGAAGCCAAAGCATGGCGGTCTTTGATCGCGATGCTTCGGCGCAGGGTAATGTCGTGTAGCGACGTGGGCCGAAGCCAAAGCATGGCGGTGTTCGAGCGGGGCTGACAGGCGAAGGTTTGCCCGAATCGCCGGCACGTCGGCTGCGCCCGATACTCCGCGTGTTCCGGGAGGATCGCTCTTGACGCAAACCGTCGCCGTGCCGCTGTGGGTGTTCGTGCTGATGTGCGCGCTGGTGCTGCTGGCGCTGCTGCAATGGCTGCTGCTGCCGGGCGCACGCTGGTACTTCAGGCGCAAGGTGCGCAACGTGCTGGACGAGATCAGCGTGCGCCTGAAGATCGAGCTGCCGCAGTTCAAGCTGACGCGCCGCCGCGCGCTGATCGACCGGCTGATGATCGACCCGCGCGTGCTGGCCGCCGCCGAGGCGCACGCGGCCACCACCGGCCAGCCGCGGGCGGTGGTGATGAAAACGATCGCCGTCTACGCGCGCGAGATCGTGCCGGCCTTCAACGCCTACGTCTACTTCCGCGTCGGCTACTGGCTGTCGAAGACCTTCGCGCGGCTCGTCTACCGTGTGCGCCTGGGCTACACCGACGCGCAGGCAATGGCCGCGATCAACCCGAAGTCCACCGTCGTGTTCGTGATGAATCACCGCAGCAACATGGACTACATCCTCGTGTCCTTTCTTGCCGCCGAGCGCGTCGCGCTGAGCTACGCGGTCGGCGAGTGGGCACGCATCTGGCCGTTGCAGGGTTTGATCCGCGCGATGGGGGCCTACTTCGTGCGCCGCAATTCCGGCGACCCGCTGTACCGGATGGTGCTGCAGCGCTACGTGCAGATGGCCACCGAAGGCGGTGTGCCGCAGGCCATGTACCCCGAAGGCGGGCTCACGGTCGACGGGCGCTTGCGCGAACCCAAGCTTGGCTTGCTCGACTACATGCTCAAGGGCTTCAGCCCCGATGGCGAACGTGATCTGGTCTTCATTCCGGTCGGCATCAACTACGACCGTGTGATCGAAGACCGCACGCTGCTGCGCAAGCTCGATGCCAGGCCGCAGCGCAGTGGCTTGCTGCGTACGCTGCGCATCACGGGCAGCTACCTTGCGCGGCAGTTCGTGTTCACGCTGCTGGGGCGGCGCTATCGTTTTGGCTATGCCTGCGTGAACTTCGGCCAACCGTATTCGATGCGCGCGTTCGTGAAGGAACGTGGCATCGACTTTCGCGCGCTCGACGATGCCGAACGGCGCGTCCAAGTGGCCGCGGTCGGCCAGGTGCTGATGACGCAGATCGGCTTGAACGTGCCGGTGCTGCCCGTGCCGCTGGTCGCCAGCGTGTTTCTGGGCGACCCGCAACGGGCGTGGTCAGAACTGGAACTGAAAGCCGCAGTCCACGCCCTGATCGAACGAGTCGAGGCGCTCGGCGCGCATGTCTACGTACCGCGCACCGACCGCGACTACGCGCTCACCGTTGGCCTGCGCATGCTCACGCTGCGGCACCTGGTGCTGGAAGAGCAGGGCCTGTTCCGCGTCAACGCGGCCGAGAGGACGGTGGTGGCCTACTACGCCAACTCGATTGCGCACCTGACGGCGAGCACCGCAACTTGAAAAGCCAAAGAAAAGGGGGCCCAAAGGGCCCCCGCCTTCCGTCCCGCCGATAGGCGTTAATCGCTGCTGTTGGCGAACCCGAGGATCGCGAGCAACGACTGGAACACGTTGTACAAACTCAGATAAACGCCCAGCGTGGCGGTGATGTAGTTGGTTTCTTCGCCGTCTTTCACGCGCTTCAGGTCGTACAGGATGAAAGCCGAGAAGATGCCGATGGCCAGCACCGAGATCGTGATCATCAGCGCGCTCGACTGCAGGAAGATGTTCAGGATCGCGGCCACGAACACCATGATCATGCCGATGAACAGGAACTTGCCCATGGCCGACAGGTCACGCTTGATCACCGACGACAGCGCGGCCATGCCGAAGAAGATCAGCCCGGTGCCGGCGAAGGCCGTCATGATCAGCCCCGCGCCGTTGGTCTGGCCCAGCACGGCGCCGATCATGCGCGACAGCATCAGGCCCATGAAGAAGGTGAAGCCGAGCAGCACCGGCACGCCGGCCGCCGAGTTCTTGGTCTTCTCGATTGCGAACATCAGACCGAAGGCGCCACCGAGGAAGATGATGGCGCTCATGCCCGCGCCCATGCCGCGCATCAGGCCGGTGGAAACGCCGATCCAGGCGCCGAGCACGGTGGGCACCATCGACAGCGCAAGCAGCCAGTAGGTGTTGCGCAAGACGCGGTTGCGTTGCTCTGCCGACGTGACTTCGCCGGCGTATCCGGTGAAAGTGGCTTGCACGGGTTGATTCATGAGACCTCCTGTTGAGTAACGCGGTGTGAGACTCGCGCGGCGAATTCTAGTTCCCTGCTGCCCCGTGGGCGCATGCCCTTGCGGCTTGTGGCGGATTGCGTCATGGCGGATTCGGGCCTGTTTCGTGCGTACAGTTGTGGGCTGATTCACGCAACTCAAGCCGGACAGAAACCCGATGAACACCAAACCCTTCCTCTCGCTCGCCGACATCAAGAGCATGGCCGCTGCCGCCGAAGCCGAAGCTGTCGCCAACCAATGGATCGTCACGATTGCGATCGTCGACGATGGCGGCCACCTGCTGTGGCTGCAGCGGCTGGACGGCGCCGCGCCGATCTCGTCGCACATCGCGCCGGCCAAGGCGCGCACCGCGGCGCTCGGCCGGCGTGAAAGCCGCGTCTATGAGGAGCTGATCAACCAGGGCCGCATGTCGTTTCTGAGCGCGCCCGAACTCGAAGGCATGCTCGAAGGCGGTGTACCCGTGATGGTGAACGGGCAGTGCGTTGGTGCGGTCGGCGTGAGTGGCGTCAAGTCGAACGAAGACGCGCAGATCGCGCGGGCCGGCATCGCGGCGCTCGGTCTCTGAGCCTTCAGCGGCGCAACGCCCAGGCCGCCGGCCAGCAGGATCAACTGCAGGTCGCTGGACACCAATGGTTTCCAGGCTCAGGCGGCGGGTGCGGCGAGCAGGGCGAGCGGCAGCAGGCTCTGGATCGGCAGGATCGTCCAGACCGAACCGCGGCGGACCGCTGGTTCTTGAATGTTTCGAAGGCATCGCCTGCGTCTAGGTGCGCGGGGCTCGCGGGCCAAAGCTGCCGGCGCGGTGGTCTATAATTCGGAGGTTTACCCCTAACCCACCCGCCCAGCGAAACACACGATGTTTCCTGAGGGAAATTGGCAAAGTTTCCCCTCCGGAAACCCCAGGTTTTCTCACAAGACTCAAGCTCCAAGAGCCCGCGCTCGAATGGGCTGAGCTGGGCGCGCACAACACGGAGATTCCCGGTGCCGCCGCTACTGCTGTTCCCCCAAGCCCAGGCTGTCCTGGCACTCGCAGACGGCACGGTGTTCCAGGGCATTTCGATCGGTGCCCCCGGGCACACAGTGGGCGAAGTGGTCTTCAACACCGCGCTCACGGGTTACCAGGAAATCCTGACCGACCCAAGCTATTGCCGCCAGATCGTCACGCTCACCTACCCGCACATCGGCAACTACGGCGTCAACGCTGAAGATGTCGAGGCGAAGAAAGTTTTTGCTGCTGGCCTCGTGATCAAGGACCTGCCGCTGCTGGCCTCGAACTTCCGCAGCAGCATGAGCTTGGCCGAGTACCTGAAGCGCGAAGGCACGGTCGCCATCGCCAACATCGACACACGCCGCCTGACGCGCGTGTTGCGAACCACCGGTGCGCAGAATGGCTGCATCCTGGGCTTGCCGCTGGGCGAGGCGATCACGCCTGCCCACATCGCCGAAGCGACCGCCAAAGCGAAAGCCGCGCCGAACATGAGCGGGCTTGATCTGGCCAAGGTTGTCAGCGAGCGCGAGCCTTATGAATGGGTCGAGACCGAGTGGGCGCTCGAGACCGGCTACGGCGCGCTGAAGGCGCCGACCTTCCACGTGGTTGCGTACGACTTCGGCGTCAAGCGCAACATCCTGCGCATGCTGGCGAGCCGCGGCTGCAAGGTCACGGTGGTGCCGGCGCAGACGCCTGCCGCCGCGGTGCTCGAACTCAAGCCCGACGGCATCTTCCTGAGCAACGGCCCCGGTGACCCGGAACCTTGCGACTACGCGATCACCGCCACGCGCGCGCTGATCGAGACCGGCATCCCGACCTTCGGCATCTGCCTCGGCCACCAGATCATGGCGCTCGCCTCGGGTGCCAAGACCTTCAAGATGAAGTTCGGCCACCACGGTGCCAACCACCCGGTGAAAGATCTCGACGACGGGCGCGTCAGCATCACGAGCCAGAACCACGGCTTCGCGGTCGACGAGAAAACGCTGCCGGCGAACCTGCGGCCCACGCACGTGTCGCTGTTCGACGGCACGCTGCAAGGCCTGGCGCGCACCGACAAGCCGGCGTTCTGCTTCCAGGGCCACCCGGAAGCGTCGCCCGGCCCGCACGATATTTCATACCTGTTCGACCGCTTCACTGCGCTGATGGCAACCCACACGGAGAAGAAGAATGCCCAAGCGCAGTGACCTCAAATCGATCCTGATCATCGGCGCGGGGCCGATCATCATCGGCCAGGCTTGCGAGTTCGACTACTCCGGCGCACAGGCCTGCAAGGCGCTGCGCGAAGAGGGCTTCAAGGTCATCCTCGTCAACAGCAACCCGGCGACGATCATGACCGACCCGGAAATGGCCGACGTGACCTACATCGAGCCCATCACCTGGCAGGTGGTCGAAAACATCATCGCGAAAGAGCGGCCCGACGCGGTGCTGCCCACGATGGGCGGGCAAACGGCGCTGAACTGTGCGCTCGATCTGCACAAGCACGGCGTGTTGGCCAAGTACGGCGTCGAGATGATCGGCGCGAACGAAAAGGCGATCGAGAAGGCCGAAGACCGGCTCAAGTTCAAGGACGCGATGACGGGCATCGGCCTGCATTCGGCGCGCTCGGGCATCGCGCATTCAATGGAAGAAGCGCTGGCGGTGCAAAAGCGCATCACCGGAGTCATCGGCGGCACCGGGTTCCCGATGGTGGTGCGGCCGAGCTTCACGCTCGGCGGCACGGGCGGCGGCATCGCCTACAACCCGGAAGAATTCGAAGAGATCTGCAAGCGTGGGCTCGACCTCTCGCCGACCAAGGAACTCCTGATCGAAGAGAGTTTGATCGGCTGGAAAGAGTTCGAGATGGAGGTGGTGCGCGACAGCAAGGACAACTGCATCATCGTCTGCGCGATCGAAAATCTCGACCCGATGGGCATCCACACCGGCGACTCGATCACAGTGGCGCCGGCGCAGACCTTGTCCGACAAGGAATACCAGCTGCTGCGCAATGCGAGCATCGCGATCTTGCGGGAGATCGGTGTCGACACCGGCGGTTCGAACGTGCAGTTCGCGATCAACCCGAAGAACGGCCGCATGGTCGTGATCGAGATGAACCCGCGTGTGTCGCGTTCGTCGGCGCTTGCGTCGAAAGCCACCGGCTTTCCGATCGCCAAGGTTGCGGCCAAATTGGCGGTTGGCTACACGCTCGACGAGCTTCGCAACGACATCACCGGCGGTGCGACGCCAGCGTCTTTCGAGCCGAGCATCGACTACGTCGTCACGAAGATCCCGCGCTTCGCGTTCGAGAAATTCCCCGCCGCCGATTCCCGCTTGACGACGCAGATGAAATCGGTCGGCGAAGTGATGGCGATGGGGCGTACCTTCCAGGAAAGTTTCCAGAAGGCACTGCGCGGTCTTGAGACCGGCATCGACGGACTCTCCGAACGAAGCACCGACCGCGAAGAGATCGTGCAGGAGATCGGCGAAGCCGGACCCGAGCGCATCCTTTTCGTCGGAGACGCGTTCCGCGTCGGCATGTCGCTGCAGGAAGTGTTCGAAGAAACCAACATCGACCCGTGGTTCCTGGCGCAGATCGAACAGCTCGTGCAGCACGAGCAGGCGCTGGCCGGCCGAACGCTTGCGAGCCTGTCGAAAGACGAGCTGCGGTTCCTGAAACAAAAGGGCTTCTCCGACAGGCGCCTGGCCAAGCTGCTGGGCACGAACCAGCACGAAGTGCGCAAGACTCGCCACACGCTCAACATTCGCCCGGTCTACAAGCGCGTGGACACCTGCGCCGCCGAGTTCGCGACGCAGACGGCCTACATGTACTCGACCTACGACGAAGAGTGCGAGGCCGAGCCGACCAACCGCAAAAAGATCATGGTGCTCGGCGGCGGGCCGAACCGCATCGGCCAGGGCATCGAGTTCGACTACTGCTGCGTGCACGCGGCGCTGGCAATGCGCGAAGACGGTTACGAGACCATCATGGTCAACTGCAACCCCGAGACCGTCTCGACCGACTACGACACCTCCGACCGGCTTTACTTCGAGCCGGTGACGCTCGAAGACGTGCTCGAAATCGTCGACAAGGAAAAACCCGTCGGTGTGATCGTGCAGTACGGCGGCCAGACACCGCTGAAGCTCGCGCTCGACCTCGAACGCGCCGGCGTGCCGATCGTCGGCACAACGCCCGACAGCATCGACATCGCCGAAGACCGCGAGCGCTTCCAGAAACTGCTGCACGAGATCGGCCTGAAGCAGCCGCCCAACCGCACCGCACGCACCGAAGAGGCTGCCTTGCAACTGGCGCAAGAGATCGGCTACCCACTGGTCGTGCGCCCGAGCTACGTGCTCGGTGGCCGCGCGATGGAGATCGTGCACGGCGACAAGGATCTCGAGCGCTACATGCGCGAAGCGGTGCGCGTCAGCGAGAAGTCGCCGGTCCTGCTCGACCGCTTTCTCGACGACGCGATCGAAGTCGACGTCGACTGCATCAGCGACGGTACCGAAGTGATCATCGGCGGCATCATGGAACACGTGGAGCAGGCCGGCATCCACTCAGGCGACTCGGCCTGTTCGCTGCCGCCCTATTCGCTGCCAAAAGCGCTGCAAGACGAAATGCGGCGCCAGACCATCCTGATGGCCAAAGCGCTGAAGGTGGTCGGCCTAATGAACGTGCAGTTCGCGATCCAGGGCGAAGGCGAAAACGCCGTCGTCTACGTGCTCGAAGTAAACCCGCGCGCCTCGCGCACGGTGCCCTTCGTGTCGAAGGCCACGGGCCAGCCGCTGGCCAAGATCGCGGCCCGCTGCATGGTCGGGCAAAAGTTGAGTGGCCAGCGAAGCCGCAACGGCAAACCGCCGGTCGAAGTGGTCCCACCGTACTTCTCGGTCAAGGAAGCGGTGTTCCCGTTCAACAAGTTTCCGGGCGTCGACCCGATCCTCGGGCCCGAGATGCGCTCCACCGGTGAGGTGATGGGCGCCGGCCGAACCTTCGGCGAAGCGATGCTGAAAAGCCAGCTCGGTGCCGGCTCACGCCTGCCGAGCGCCGGCACGGCCTGCCTGACGGTCAAGAACAGCGACAAGGAGCGGGCTGTTGCGGTGGCGCGCGACCTGCACGCGCTGGGCTTTTTGCTGGTGGCGACCAAGGGCACCGCGGCGGCCATCGCCGCCGCCGGCGTGCCGGTGAAGGCGGTGAACAAGGTCAAGGACGGCCGGCCGCACATCGTCGACATGGTCAAAGGTGGCGAGATCCAGCTGGTGTTCACGACGGTCGACGAAACCCGCACCGCGATTGCGGATTCGCGCCACATCCGCCAGGCGGCCCTGGCCAACCGCATCACCTACTACACCAGCATGGCGGGTTGCGAGGCCGCGGTCGAAGGCATGAAGCACCAGGACGACCTGGTGGTCATGTCTTTGCAGGAATTGCACGCCGAACTGCTGTGAGATAAAGTCGTTTCACGTTCTGTCCGCCGCCGGCTCCACCGGCGGCGGCTTCATTTTTGCTCCAGGGTTTTTCATCATGGTCACCATCCCCCTCACCATTCGCGGCGCCGACAAGCTCAAGGAAGAACTGGCACGCCTCAAGGGCGTCGAGCGCCATGCGGTCATCCAGGCCATCTCGGAAGCGCGTGCGCAGGGCGACCTGTCGGAAAACGCCGAATACGAAGCGGCCAAGGACAAGCAGGGCTTCATCGAAGGCCGCATCCTCGAGATCGAAAGCAAGCTTGCGGCGGCGCAGATCATCGACCCTTCGAATCTGAACGCCGAAGGGCGCGTGGTGTTCGCTGCCACCGTCGATCTGGAAGACGAAGACAGTGGCGCGAAGGTCACCTATCAGATCGTCGGTGACGACGAAGCCGACCTGAAGCTCGGGCTGATCTCGATCAGTTCGCCGATCGCGCGCGCCCTGATCGGCAAGGCCGCTGGCGACGTGGCCGAAGTGCAGGCGCCGGGTGGCATCAAGCACTACGAGATCATGGCTGTGCGCTATGGGTGAACGGTGAAGAGCGCCCGTTTGTCGGCCTTGCTGGCCGGCTTGTGGGCCGGAGTGCTGCTGTGCATCGCGGCGCTGGCAGCACCGTCGGCCTTCGCGACGCTTGCCTCGGCCGATGCAGGGCGTGTGGTCGGCCGTGTCTTGATGGAAGAGGCTTATGCCAGCCTGGCGGTCGCGTTGATCCTGTTCGCGCTGGAGCGCCAGCGCAGCCGGCAAGCGGCGGCTTCAGGGGCGGGCTCGGTGCTCAGCACCAACATCGTGTTGTTGATGGGCACGCTGTTCTGCACGGTGGCCAGCCATTTCGCGGTGCAGCCGATGATGGCCGCCGCGCGGGCCGGGCAGGGTGCCTGGTCGTTCGGCGCGCTGCACGCGGTGTCGGGTGGCCTGTTCGCCCTGAAGGGCTTGCTCGTGCTGGCGCTGGCGTGGCGCCTGAGCGCACCCCCAACGGCGCCAACGATCAGGACTGCTGCGACGTCTTCTTGACGCTGCTCACGCGCTTGCGGGCGCGCTTGAGTTCGCCACCGGCAGCGATGCGCATGTTGCCCATCACGGTGATCTTCTTGACCTGCGCGCGGTGATTGCCACTCTTCGAGAACTTGAGGATCTTCACAACTTTCGGCCCGGCGCCGCGGCCCTCGCGCGGGGTGCTTTCTTTCGGAGGCATCGGGCGCCACAGCACCAGCAGCTTGCCTATGTGCTGGATCGGCGCGGCGCCGAGCGAGTCGGCCAGCGTCGTGAACATTGCCTCGCGGCTGGTTCGGTCGTCTGAAAACACCCGCACCTTGATCAGGCCATGAGAGTTCAGCGCCGCGTCGATCTCCTTTTGCACCGCGGGCGTGAGTCCGTCGTTGCCGATCATCACGACGGGGTCGAGGTGGTGGGCTTCAGCCCGGTGTTCCTTGCGCTGGGCAGGTGTCAAGTGAATCGCAGTCATGCCCGTATTATTGACCCGAGATGAAAACCCAAACCAAAAGCAAGAAGGTCAACAAGGCGTGGTTGCACGACCACTTGAACGACACCTATGTGAAGCTGGCGCAAAAAGACGGCTACCGCGCGCGCGCCGCCTACAAACTCAAGGAGATCGACGAAGAACTGCATCTGCTCAAGCCGGGCCAGATCGTCGTCGACCTGGGCGCAGTGCCCGGCGCCTGGAGCCAGTACGTGCGGCGCAAGTTTGCGCCGAAGGAAGCGGGTGTGGGAGGCGCGGCGACGGGTTCGCTCAATGGCACGATCATCGCGCTCGATGTTCTCGACTTCGAGCCGATCGAAGGCGTGAGCTTCATCCAGGGCGACTTTCGCGAGGATTCGGTCGTTGCAGAACTCGAAGCGCTGCTGGGCGGTCGACCGGTCGACGTGGTCATTTCCGACATGGCACCCAACCTGTCGGGCATCGAAGCGTCTGACGCGGCGCGCATGGAAAATCTGGTCGAACTGGCAGTCGAGTTCGCCCAGAAGCACCTCACGCCGCAGGGTGCGCTGGTCTGCAAGGTGTTCCACGGCAGTGGCTACAGCCAGCTCGCCAAGCTGTTCAAGGCCACGTTCCGGGTCGTCAAGCCGATCAAGCCAAAGGCCTCACGCGACAAGTCGGCCGAGACTTTCCTGGTTGGAATCGGGCTGAAGTCGCGGGCCAGCGCGGCCGGTAGGCGGCCGTAAAGCGCGCAAACAAGCCGATACACGCCCGCCGCGCTTGGGGTTTGCAATGCGGGCAAGGGGCTTGACTGGTCTAAAATCGTCCGCACATGGGTTGCACGGTGCGGCACGAGGTTGTCGCGCCAGAGCTCATGCCCCGGAAATGGAGTTGCGGTGAACAATCAATGGTTCTCGAAAGTGGCTGTCTGGCTGGTGATCGCACTCGTGCTGTTCACCGTGTTCAAGCAGTTCGACCGGAGTGCATCGCAGACCGGAATGATCGGGTACTCCGACTTCCTGGAAGAAGTCCGCAGCAAGCGCATCAAGAGCGTGCAACTGCAAGAGACCGCCAGCGGCACCGAGATTCGCGCCAAGACGAGCGACGACAAGGAACTGCGCACCACGGCGACCTACCTTGACCGCGGCCTGGTCGGCGACCTGATCAACAACAACGTCAAGTTCGACGTCAAGCCGCGCGAGGAACCTTCGTTCCTGCTCAGCATGCTGGCGTCATGGGGCCCGATCCTGCTGCTGATCGGCGTGTGGATCTATTTCATGCGTCAGATGCAAGGCGGCGGCAAGGGCGGCGCCTTCAGCTTCGGCAAAAGCAAGGCCCGCATGCTCGACGAGGCCAACAACACGACCACCTTCGCCGACGTCGCTGGCTGCGACGAAGCCAAGGAAGAGGTCAAGGAACTGGTCGACTTCCTGAAAGACCCACAGAAGTTCCAGAAACTCGGCGGGCGCATCCCTCGCGGCGTGTTGCTGGTCGGCCCCCCGGGCACCGGCAAGACTTTGCTGGCCAAGGCAATTGCCGGCGAAGCGAAGGTGCCGTTCTTCTCGATCTCGGGTTCCGATTTTGTGGAAATGTTCGTCGGTGTCGGCGCGGCGCGCGTGCGCGACATGTTCGAGCAGGCCAAGAAGAGCGCGCCTTGCATCATCTTCGTCGACGAAATCGACGCGGTCGGCCGCCACCGCGGTGCCGGCCTGGGCGGCGGCAACGACGAACGCGAGCAAACGCTGAACCAGATGCTCGTGGAGATGGACGGCTTCGAGACCAACCTCGGCGTGATCGTGATGGCGGCGACCAACCGGCCCGACATTCTCGACCCGGCGCTGTTGCGCCCGGGCCGCTTCGACCGCCAGGTCTACGTGACGCTGCCCGATGTGCGTGGCCGCGAAGCCATTCTCAACGTGCACATGCGCAAGGTGCCGGTCGGACAAGACATCCGTGCCGACATCCTGGCGCGCGGCACGCCGGGCTTTTCGGGCGCTGACCTGGCCAATCTGGTCAACGAGGCTGCCTTGTTCGCCGCGCGCCGCAATGGCCGGGTGGTCGAGATGGGCGACTTCGAGAAGGCCAAGGACAAGATCATGATGGGCCCGGAGCGCAAGTCGATGGCCATGGCCGAAGACGAACGCCGCAACACCGCGTACCACGAGTCGGGCCACGCGCTGGTGGCGCGGCTGGTGCCCAAGGCCGACCCGGTGCACAAGGTGACGGTCATTCCGCGCGGCCGTGCGCTTGGCGTGACGATGCAGTTGCCAGAAGGCGACCGCTACAGCACCGACAAGGTCCGCATGCTGAGCACGATCTCGATCCTGTTCGGCGGCCGCATCGCCGAAGAAGTGTTCATCGGCGAGATGACCACCGGCGCCAGCAACGACTTCGAGCGCGCCACCCACATCGCCCGCGACATGGTCACGCGCTACGGCATGACCGACGCGCTCGGCACGATGGTCTACGCCGACAACGAAGGCGAGGTCTTCCTCGGCCGCTCGGTCACCAAGACGACCAACATGAGCGAGCAGACCATGCAGTCGGTCGACCGCGAGATCCGCAAGATCCTCGACGAACAATACGCCGTTGCCCGCAAGCTGATCGAAGACAACAAGGACAAGATGCACGCGATGGCCAACGCCTTGCTCGAGTACGAGACCATCGATGCCGAGCAGATCGACGACATCATGAACGACAGGCCGCCACGCCCGCCGAAGGACTGGAACCCTTCGATGAGCAAGTTGGTGCCGCCGACCCCGCCGGCCGCGCCTGGCACGGCCGCCGCAACGGCCTGACGCACGACGCGGCTGTTCACGCACGACACGGGGCTTCGGCCCCGTTTCCGTTTTTACTCCTGTCATGCACTGGCTCACCACACGCTTCACGATCGATCTGGCGCAACCGCGCGTGATGGGCATCGTCAACGTCACGCCCGATTCTTTTTCTGACGCTGGCCGGCATGCCGGCACGGCGCAAGCCTTGGCGCACTGCGAACGCCTGTTGGCCGAAGGCGCGCACATGCTCGACATTGGCGGCGAGTCGACCCGCCCGGGTTCGCTGGCCGTGCCGCTGGAAGAAGAACTCGCCCGTGTGATGCCGGTGGTCGAGGCGGCGCTGAAGCTGGGCTGCCCGATTTCGGTCGACACGAAGAAGCCCGAAGTGATGCGCGCGGTGCTGGCGCTGGGCGCTGACATCATCAACGACATCAGCGCGTTGCAGGCACCTGGAGCGCTCGACGTGGTGGCCGCGCACGCGGGCTGCGGCGTGTGCCTGATGCACATGCATGGCACGCCCGATTCGATGCAGGCGCGCCCGGCGTATGAAGACGTGGTCGCCGAGGTTGGCGCTTTCCTGCGCGCGCGTTGCGAAGCGCTGGCAGCGCGTGGTATTGGCCTCGATCGCGTCGCCTGCGACCCCGGCATCGGCTTTGGCAAGCGCCCGGAACACAACATCGCGCTGCTGCGCCGGCAGCGCGAACTGTTGGCGCTGGGCCGGCCGCTGCTGGTCGGCTGGTCGCGAAAGTCGACATTGGGGGTGATCACCGGGCGTGACGTGTCGCAGCGCCAGGCGGCCAGCGTGGCGGCCGCGTTGGCCGCCGTGCAGCATGGCGCCAGCATCGTGCGTGTGCACGATGTCGCAGAGACCGTTGACGCCTTGAAGCTGTGGTCGATTGCGGGATTGCCGGGCTGAAGCACACGCCGATAATCCGCGCCGAGGAGATCCATTGAACATGAGCAGAACCTATTTCGGCACCGACGGCATTCGAGGCACGGTCGGGCAAGCGCCGATCACGCCTGATTTCATGCTTCGCCTTGGCCATGCGGTCGGCCGGGTGCTGAAGACCGGCGACGCCAAGCCGACCGTGCTGATCGGCAAGGACACGCGCATCTCGGGTTACATGATCGAGTCAGCGCTCGAGGCAGGTTTTGCTTCGGCCGGGGTCGACGTATTGATGACCGGCCCGCTGCCCACGCCGGGCGTGGCCTACCTCACGCGCGCGCTGCGCCTCAACCTGGGTGTGGTGATCAGCGCTTCGCACAATGCCTTTCCAGACAACGGCATCAAGTTCTTCTCGGCGCGTGGCGAAAAGCTGCCTGACGCCTGGGAACAGCAGGTCGAGGCCGCGCTCGAGCAGCCTGCGCAGTGGGTCAGCTCGGCCGACCTGGGCAAGGCGCGCAAGCTCGAAGACGCGCGCGGGCGCTATATCGAGTTCTGCAAGAGCACCTTCAGCAGCGAGCTGTCGCTGAAGGGCCTGAAGATCGTCATCGACGCGGCCCATGGCGCCGCCTACAACGTGGCGCCGAACGTGTTTCACGAGCTCGGTGCCGAAGTCGTCGCGATCGGCTGCAGCCCCGACGGCACCAACATCAACGCCGGCTTCGGTGCCACCTCGCCGGCGGCACTGGTGGCCGCCGTCAAGGAGCACCGTGCCGACTACGGCGTGGCGCTCGACGGCGATGCCGACCGCCTGCAACTGGTCGACGCCGCCGGGCGCCTCTACAACGGCGACGAGCTGCTTTACCTGATGGTCAACGACCGGCTGGCGCAAGGTGCGCCCGTGCCCGGTGCCGTGGGCACGCTGATGACCAACATGGCGGTCGAAGTGGCCCTGCGCGAGCGCGGTGTCGGCTTCGTGCGCGCCAAGGTTGGCGACCGATACGTGCTCGAAGAACTGGTGGCGCGCGGCTGGCAGCTCGGTGGCGAAGGCTCGGGGCACCTGCTGGCGCTCGACAAGCACACCACCGGCGACGGCATCGTCAGCGCCTTGCTGGTGCTGCAGGCAGTGAGCCGCTCGGGCCGGTCGATGGCGCAACTGCTGGAAGACCTGACGCTGTTTCCGCAGACACTCATCAACGTGCGCCTGAAACCGGGCAGCGACTGGAAGAGCAACGGCGCACTTTCCAGCGCCCAGCGCGCCGTGACCGAAGAGCTCGGCGACAACGGGCGAGTCTTGATCCGCCCCTCGGGCACGGAACCGCTGGTGCGGGTGATGGTGGAAGCGCGTGATGCCACTCAGGCACAGCGCTGCGCGCAGCGGCTGGCCGACACACTGGGCTGAACCCGGTTCGTGAGGGCGCGGGTCGGGTCGGGGCGCGTCGTTGCGTGTGACAAGTCCGTGAATCGAATGTGACAACAAGAGGGTGCCAAAGGTGCCCTGCAGCTGGCTTGCGCGCTGTGAAGCGCGGTTGTCACAGGCTTGTCATCTGGCTTGCCTACAGTCCGGCGCATGAACTCAATCACCCCTGCACGGAAAGGTCTGCCCATGAAGCTCTTCTTCATTCGCTCTGCCACGCTGGCGCTGAGCGCCATTGCCACTGTTTCTTTCGCCCAGGACGTGACTGGTGCCGGCGCGTCATTCCCCGCACCTGTCTACGCCAAATGGGCCGACGCCTACAACAAGGCGACCGGTGCGCGCATCAACTACCAATCTGTCGGCTCGGGTGCCGGCATGAAGCAGATCAATGCGAAGACGGTCGATTTCGGCGCCTCGGATGCGCCGCTGACCGACGAAGTGCTCGCGAAAGATGGCCTGATCCAGTTCCCGACCGTGATCGGCGGCGTTGTGCCGGTCGTCAACATCAAGGGCATCGCCCCAGGTCAGCTCAAGCTGACTGGCCAAGTTCTTGGCGACATCTACCTCGGCAAGATCACCAAGTGGAACGACCCGGCGCTGACCGCGCTGAACCCTGGCGTCGCGTTGCCCGACGCCGCCATCGCCGCGGTGCGCCGCGCCGACGGCTCGGGTACCAGCTTCAACTTCACGAACTATCTGTCGAAGGTCAACCCCGAATGGAAGGCCAAGGTCGGCGAAGGCACGGCCGTGAACTGGCCCACCGGTGCGGGCGGCAAAGGCAATGAAGGTGTCTCGGCCTTCGTGCAGCGCCTGCCAAACTCGATCGGCTACGTCGAATACGCGTATGCGAAGCAGAACAAGATGGCCTACACGCTGCTGAAGAACGAGGCCGGCGCGTTCGTTGCACCGGACGACGCGACCTTCAAGGCCGCCGCCGCCAACGCCGACTGGAACAAGACCTTCTACCAGGTGCTGACGAATCAGCCGGGCAAGGACTCGTGGCCCATCACCGCCGCGACCTTCATCATGATGCACAAGGTCCAGGACAAGCCGCTCAACGCCACCAACACGCTGAAGTTCTTTGACTGGGCCTATGCCAGCGGCGACAAGATGGCGGCCGATCTCGACTACGTGCCGATGCCTGATTCGGTGAAGGTTCTGGTGCACAAGCTCTGGGCCGACAGCCTCAAGGATGCCTCGGGCAAGACAGTCGCGGCCAAGTAAGTCGAGTGCCCGGCGACTGAACTTCGAGGGAATCAACCGTGGCCGCTACACTTCCCGCGACACCGTACAACGAGCCCGTGAAGATGGACCGAACCCAGTCGCAGGGGCGTCCGCCCGCTCCACGGCGTGTCATGCCTTGGGCCGACACCCTGTTCTCGATCCTGGCCCACGCTGCGGCGTGGCTGACGCTGGCGCTGCTCGCCGGCATCATCATCTCTCTCGTCATCGGCGCGGCGCCGGCGATCCAGGAATACGGTTTGTCGTTCCTGTGGACGAGCGACTGGGATCCAGTGCAGAACAAGTACGGCGGGCTGGTGATGATCTACGGCACGCTGGTCACTTCGCTGATCGCGTTGCTGATCGCGGTGCCTGTGAGCTTCGGCATTGCGCTGTTTCTGACCGAGCTCTCGCCGAGCTGGCTGAAGCGCCCGCTGGGCACGGCGATCGAGTTGCTCGCCGCGATCCCGTCCATCGTCTATGGCATGTGGGGTCTGCTGGTGTTCAGCCCGCTGCTGTCGAGTTATGTGCAGCAACCGTTGCAATCGCTGTTCAGCGGCGTGCCGTACCTCGGCGCGCTGGTCTCCGGGCCGCCGGTCGGCATCGGTCTGCTCTCGGCCGGCATCATCCTGGCGATCATGATCATTCCGTTCATCGCCTCGGTGATGCGAGACGTGTTCGAGGTCACGCCGCCGCTGCTGAAGGAGTCGGCCTACGGCCTCGGCTCGACGACCTGGGAAGTGATGTTCAAGGTCGTGCTGCCGTACACCAAGACCGGCGTCGTCGGCGGCATCATGCTCGGGCTCGGCCGTGCGCTCGGTGAGACGATGGCGGTGACCTTCGTGATCGGCAACCAGAATCAGCTCAACTCGGCCTCCTTGTTCGAGGCGGCCAACAGCATCACTTCAGCGCTTGCGAACGAGTTCGCCGAGGCTGGCGAGGGCCTGCACCAGGCCTCGTTGATCTATCTGGGTCTGGTGCTCTTCTTCATCACCTTCGTGGTGCTGGCCTGCTCGAAGCTGCTGCTCGCGCAACTGAAGAAGGGCGAGGGGGCACGCGCATGAGCAACACCATCCCCACCACCACCACGATGCCGCCACCCGTCTCCGCGCTGCAGGCCTCGCGCGTTGCCAAGCATGTGCGCCGCAAACGCGTCAACGGGATCGCGTTGACCCTGTCGCTGGCGGCGATGGCCTTCGGGCTGTTCTGGCTCATCTGGATTCTGGTCGAGACCGTGCGCCTGGGCATCGGCGGCCTGACGCTGTCGCTGTTCACGCAGATGACGCCACCGCCGCTGTCCGAAGACGGCGGTCTTGCCAACGCGATCTTCGGCTCGGTCACGATGGTCTCGCTGGCGACGCTGATCGGCACGCCGGTCGGCATCCTGGCCGGCATCTACCTGGCCGAGTACGGCCAGAAGACCTGGCTCGGCAGCGTCACCCGCTTCATCAACGACATTTTGCTGGCCGCCCCGTCCATCGTCGTCGGCCTGTTCATCTACTCGGTGGTGGTCGCGCGCTTGAAGAGCTTTTCGGGTTGGGCCGGCATCCTGGCGCTGGCGCTGATCGTGATCCCGGTCGTGATCCGCACGACCGAGAACATGCTGTCTTTGATCCCGAATGCGCTGCGCGAAGCGGCCTATGCGCTGGGCACGCCAAAATGGAAGGTCATCATGACCGTGACCTTGAAGTCGGCGCGCGCCGGTGTGCTCACCGGCATCCTGCTCGCACTCGCGCGCATCGCCGGCGAGACCGCGCCGCTGCTGTTCACCGCATTGTCAAACCAGTTCTGGACCAGCGACCTGAGTTCGCCGATGGCGAGCCTGCCGGTCACGATCTTCAAGTTCGCGATGAGCCCGTACGAGAACTGGCAGAAGCTGGCGTGGGCCGGCGTCTTCCTGATCACGATGGGTGTGCTGGTGCTCAACATCCTGGCGCGCACCTTCCTTCGCAACAAACACTGAGGTCCCCGATGGACACCAAGGTCGATCTGCCCGTCACCGAGAAGCCCAAGCTTTCGGTGCGCAACCTGAACTTCTACTACGGTGGCTTTCACGCGCTGAAGAACATCAACATGGACATTCCCGAGAAGAAGGTCACCGCCTTCATCGGGCCCTCGGGCTGCGGCAAGTCGACCTTGCTGCGCACCTTCAACCGCATGTTCGAGCTCTACCCCGAGCAGCGTGCCGAAGGCGAGATCATTCTCGACGGCGAAAACATCCTGAAGAGCAAGGAAGACGTGTCGTTGCTGCGTGCCAAGGTCGGCATGGTGTTCCAGAAGCCCACGCCGTTTCCGATGTCGATCTACGACAACATCGCGTTCGGCGTGAAACTCTTCGAGACGCTGCCGCGGGTCGAGATGGACGAGCGTGTCGAGTGGGCGTTGAAGAAGGCTGCACTCTGGACCGAGGTGAAAGACAAGCTGGACCAGAGCGGCTCGGGCCTGTCGGGCGGGCAGCAGCAGCGCCTGTGCATCGCCCGGGGTATCGCGATCAAGCCCGAAGTGCTCTTGCTCGACGAACCCTGCTCGGCGCTCGACCCGATCTCCACCGGCAAGATCGAAGAGCTGATCGGTGAGCTGAAGAGTGACTACACGGTCGTGATCGTCACCCACAACATGCAGCAGGCGGCGCGCTGCTCCGACTACACGACCTACATGTACCTGGGCGACCTGATCGAATTCGGCCCGACCTCGGAACTCTTCATGAAGCCGAAGAAGAAGGACACCGAGGACTACATCACCGGGCGTTTCGGGTGATGGCGGCGGCGGATCAACCAGGACACACAACATGAGCGACAAACACCTTTCCACCCAATTTGATGCCGAGCTCAGCGGCATCTCGACCCGCGTGCTCGAAATGGGCGGCATGGTCGAGTCGCAGGTCGCGCGCTCGGTCTACGCGCTGACCAACTTCAGCGCCGACATCGCGTCCGACGTGCTCGCCACCGAAGAACGTGTCAACACGACCGAGATCGAGATCGACCGCGACCTTTCGACCATCATCGCGCGGCGCCAGCCGACCGCACGCGACCTGCGCCTGCTGATCGCGATCTCGAAGACCATCGCCAACCTCGAGCGTGTGGGCGACGAAGCGGCGCGCATTGCACGCACCGTGCAGCGGCTGGTGAATTCTGGCGCGTCGAGCCGCATGCGGCTGCCGGTGAATGACCTGGCCTACGAATCGGAGCTGGCGGTGGCCCAGTTGCGCAAGGCGCTCGACGCTTTTGCACGGCTCGATGTCGACAAGGCGATCGAAGTGTTGAAGCAAGACGACCTGATCGATCAGGAGTTCGACGGCCTGATGCGCAAGCTCATCACCTACATGATGGAAGACCCGCGTACCATTTCCTCCAGCATCGACCTGGTGTTCGTGGCCAAGGCGATCGAGCGTGTCGGCGACCACGCCAAGAACCTGGCCGAGCAGATCATCTACATCGTCAAGGGCACCGACGTGCGCCACAACTCGATCGTTGACGTGGAGTCGCTGGTTCGATGACCCGAACGGCATTCAGGAGCTGCGCATGAGCCACATCCTCGTGGTCGAAGACGAATCGGCAATCGCCGAGCTGATCTCCATCAACCTGCGGCACGCCGGCTTCGAAGTCACGATCGCCGGCACGGCCGAGCAGGCGCAGGCAGCGGTCAACGGCGAACTGCCCGACCTGATCATCCTCGACTGGATGTTGCCGGGCCAGTCGGGCGTGGCGCTGGCCAAGCGCTGGCGCAGCGAAGCGCGCACGCGCGAGCTGCCGGTGATCATGCTCACCGCGCGCGCCGATGAAGCCGACAAGATCACCGGGCTCGACTCGGGCGCCGACGACTACCTCACCAAACCGTTCTCGACCAACGAACTGATGGCGCGTATTCGCGCACTGCTGCGCCGCAAGGCGCCCGAGGCGCTCGACGCGGCGGTGGAAGTGGGCGCGCTCAAGATCGACCCGTCGACGCGCCGCGTGACGCGCGGTGATGCCGAGGTGAAGGTGGGTGCCACCGAGTTCCGCCTGCTGCACTTCTTCATGACCCACCCAGAGCGTGTGCACAGCCGGGCGCAACTGCTCGACCGCGTCTGGGGCGACCACGTGTTCATCGAAGAGCGCACGGTCGATGTTCACGTGAAGCGCTTGCGCGAAGCGCTCAACCCGGTGCAGTGCGCCACGATGATCGAGACCGTGCGCGGCGCCGGCTATCGCCTGACACAACAGCCGGTGGCGCAAGCGCTTTCGGCGTGAGGCGCCGCGCCCGATGATCTGGTTACTGCCGCGTTTCCTGGCGGTCGTGCTGGCGATGCTGGCCGGCGGCCTGATGGGCCTGTGGTTCGATCGTACCAATGCGTCGCTGGCGGGTTTGTTGCTGGGTGGCGCGTTTGCCATCACCGTGATCGTGGTGCGCGACACCTTGCACGGCTACCGCCTGATCGCCTGGTTGCGTGGTTCGCAAGAAGGGCCGGCGCCGCGCGACGCCGGCTTGTGGGGCGAGCTCGGTTACCGCATCGAACGCTCACTGCGTTTGCGCGAGCTGTCGGCCACGACCGAACGCAACCGGCTCACGCAGTTTCTCTCGGCGATCGAGGCCTCGCCGAACGGTGTGATGCTGCTCGACGCGGGCGACCAGATCGAGTGGTGCAACTCGCTCGCCGCCGACCATTTCGGGCTCGACCCGCAGCGTGACCGCCGCCAACGCATCACCAACCTGGTTCGTGCGCCGGCGTTCGTGGCTTACCTGCAGGCCGGAAAGTTCGACGAACCGGTGCAGATGCCCGAACCACGCGGCAAGGGGCTGCTGTCGGTGCTGGTGCGCGAATACGGTGACGCGCAGAAGCTGGTGCTGTCGCTCGACATCACCGAGCGCGAGCGCTCCGACGGCATGCGGCGCCACTTCGTCGCCAACGTGTCGCACGAGATCCGCACACCGCTGACGGTGCTGTCGGGTTTCATCGAAACGCTGCGCAGCCTGCCGCTGACCGAGGTCGAGCGCAAACGGGTGTTGCAACTGATGACGCAACAGGCCGATCGCATGGGCTCGCTGGTGAGCGACCTGCTCACGCTGGCGCAGCTCGAAGGCAGCCCGCGGCCCAACGCTGACCGCTGGGTGGCGCTGAAGCCGCTGCTGGCGCAGATCGAGGTCGACGCGCGGGTGCTGTCGGCAGGGCGCCACACACTGGTTTTTGCGGCCGAGACCGACGCGCAGATTGCCGGCGCGCAGAGCGAACTGCAGAGCGCGATCACGAACCTCGTCAACAACGCGGTGCGCTATACGCCCGAGGGCGGCCGCATTGAATTGACTTGGTGCGTGCAGGCCGATGGGTCGGGCGAGATCGCCGTCGTAGACAGCGGGCCGGGCATCGCGCGCGAGCACCTGCCGCGCCTGGCCGAACGCTTCTACCGTGTCGACGGCAGCCGCTCGCGCGATACCGGGGGCACCGGGCTCGGTCTGTCGATCGTCAAGCACGTGGTGCAGCGCCACGGTGGTGAGCTCGACATTCAGAGTGAAGTTGGCAAGGGTTCGGTGTTCCGGTTGGTGTTCCCGGCGGCCAGAGTTCGCGCCAGCGCTGCCGGCGCGGCCGTGCCGAGCGCGTCCAACGCCGCCCAAAGCGCGTTCGGCTGAGGCGCGTTCAGCTTTTCGCGCGGCGGTAGACCGTGGTGGTTTCGTCGTCGCGCGTGTTGCGTCGCTCGCGGGCCAACAGCCGCCATCCCGGCCCGGGCGATGTGGCCGACTGCATCTGCACCAGGTAGTCACACGCGGTGGTGCGCGCGGGTGTCAGCGCATCGACACGGTAGCCGCCGAGGTGCTCCATCGCGACCACCTGCGCGCGCGGCACGCCGGGCGCGGCGATGCAGGCGCCACGTGGCACCTGCTGCGCAATGCGCTGTACCAGCGAACGGTAACTGCGTGCGTGGTCGAGCGGTGGCAACAGCAGCGTCATCATCAGCAGCCAGCACAGGGCCACGCCGCTCGCCGGCAACACGAGGCTCTTCCACAGCGGGTGGCGGCTGCGCCCGGTGCGCCACTTCACGAGCCACAGCCAGGCCAGCGTGCCGAACAGTGCCAGGGCCAGCGCCAGCAGCGAAAAACTGTGTGTGTAGCCGGGCGCGAGGCGCGCGATGTTGAGGGCCGGCTGGCGGGGCAAACCGGTCTGGATCGAGGCATAGACGACCCAGATGACGATGCTGCCGATGCTGAAGAAGAAGACCGAAAACCAGTCGATGGCCGCGGCGGTGCTGCGTTGCAGCGTGGGCAGCGCGAAGGCCGCCAGCACGGCCAGCGGCGGCAGCGCGAGCATCAGGGCGCGGTCGGAGCCACCCATCGTCACGCAGGCGACGAGGGCCACGCCGCCACCTCCCAGCGGAATGGCGATGTGACGGTCGGAAAGCTGGCCGCGCCAGCGCCACGCCGTCCAGAGCGCGAGCGGCCAGGCCGGCCAGGTGAACCAGGCGAGCAGGCGCAGCAGTTCCCACGCCCGGGCCAGCGTGATCTCGCCCGCACCGACTCGCCAGCCCCAGGCGCCGAGTGCGGTCGCCACGACCAGCGCCAGCACGACGCTGGCCACGATCCAGCGCACAAATCGTCGTGCGGTCTCGTAGCTCGAACGTTGGCAGATCACCGCCCCAACCACACCCAGCGCCAGGGCCATGCTCGGCGCACCGCTGGCTGCCAGGGCGGGCAGCGCCACCAGCGCAGCGAGCCGGGGTTGGAGGCCGCGGAACGGGCTTGCTGCGAGCGCATAGACGAACAGCGCCACGCTCGCCAGTTGCGCCAGTTCAGGCGTGGTTTCGTGCCCGAGCTGGAGCAGGCCGAGCGAAGCGATCAGCGCCAGCAATGCTCCGTCGGCAATGGCTCTTGCGTAGTCGGTCGGGCTGGCCTCGCCAC
Source organism: Burkholderiales bacterium (assembly GCA_039930465.1). Classification (GTDB taxonomy): domain Bacteria; phylum Pseudomonadota; class Gammaproteobacteria; order Burkholderiales; family Burkholderiaceae_C; genus LMDS01. The sequence continues at coordinate 12,729 of JBDTTU010000006.1, read as the reverse complement.
CGAACGCGAAAGGCAGCGGTTGGGCGGCCTCGGTGCGGGCCAGGTGATACGCGGCGTACCAGGTCAGTACCAGCGCGACGACGAGCAGCAACGAGAACGGAATGCGCGCCGCCACGGCCGGATCGACCCATGGGCCCAGCAGCTTGATGAACGAGGCGCCGAGCCAGTAGGGCAGCAGCGCGGCGTCGGCCGGCAAGCCGCCGACGGTTGGCGCGAGCCAGGGCGTGTGACCCTGCGCGATGTTCACCATGTAGCCGAACGCGGTGATGTCGGCGCTCTTCCACGGGTCGCGGCCGAACAGGCCGGGCAGCACATAGGCGGCGCAGAACAGCAGCAAGGCCAGCCGCGGAATGGGCTGCGCGGCGCGTTGGGTGACGAGGGCAGGGTTCGGGGAGTTCAACGCAGGGCTCGGGAATCAGCCGCGAATGATGCAGCAACTCGGGCGCGCGGGTCGCGGTGCAACGGGCGGGCAACAAAAAAGGCAGCCGAGGCTGCCTTCTTCCGGGATGCGGAGCATCCTTATTTCTTGGTGCTCAGGTGCGCAAACTTGTTGCGGAACTTCTCGACACGGCCGCCCAGCGAGTCAACGCTCTTCTGCGTGCCGGTGTAGAACGGGTGCGATTCGCTGGTGGTTTCCAGCTTGAACAGCGGCAGTTCGCGGCCGTCGTCCATCTTGACGGTTTCCTTGCTGGTGGCGCACGAGCGCGTCACGAACTTGAAACCGTTGGACAGATCCACGAAGCACACTTCGCGGTACGTGGGGTGAATGCCTTCTTTCATGCGAACCTCGCTGATGATTTGCCTCGGCGACTTGGTCGCCGTCGTTACGGGAGCCACACCGAACCATTCGGTGCACTTTCCGTCAAGCGGAAAACCCGAGATTATAGCTCGGGCGGCGCCGGCTACCCGCCCCGGCGCATCATGTCGAAGAAGTCGTGGTTGTTCTTCGTCGACTTCATCTTGTCGAGAATGAATTCCATCGCCTCGATCTCGTCCATCGGGTAGAGCAGCTTTCGCAGGATCCAGGTCTTTTGCAGGATCTCGGGCTGCAGCAGCAGTTCTTCGCGGCGGGTGCCGCTCTTGTTGATCAGGATCGACGGGTAGACGCGCTTCTCGGCCATGCGGCGATCCAGGTGGATTTCGCAGTTGCCGGTGCCCTTGAACTCTTCGTAGATCACTTCGTCCATGCGGCTGCCGGTGTCGATCAGGGCGGTGCCGATGATGGTCAGCGAGCCACCTTCCTCGACGTTTCGAGCCGCGCCGAAGAAACGTTTCGGGCGCTGCAGTGCGTTCGAGTCCATGCCGCCGGTGAGCACCTTGCCGCTGGAGGGCAACACGTTGTTGTAGGCGCGGGCGAGGCGTGTGATCGAGTCGAGCAGGATCACCACGTCTCTTTTCATCTCGACCAGGCGCTTGGCGCGCTCGATCACCATTTCGGCCACCTGCACGTGGCGCGCGGCGGGCTCGTCGAAGGTCGAGCTGATGACCTCGCCGCGCACCGTGCGCACCATTTCGGTCACTTCTTCGGGCCGCTCGTCGACCAGCAGCACGATCAGGTAGACCTCGGGGTGGTTGGCGACCAGCGCATGCGCCAGCTGCTGCATCATCACCGTCTTGCCGGTCTTGGGCTGCGCGACCAGCAGCGCGCGCTGGCCTTTGCCGATCGGTGCGACCAGGTCGATGATGCGGCTGGTGATGTTCTCGTCGGTCTTGATCTCGCGTTCGAGCTTGAACTGCTCCTTGGGAAACAAGGGCGTCAGGTTCTCGAACATCACCTTGTGCTTGGCCTCCTCAGGGGTCACGCCGTTCACGCGGTCGACCTTCACCAGCGCGAAATAACGCTCGCCGTCTTTCGGCACCCGCACTTCGCCTTCGATCGCGTCGCCGGTGTGCAGGTTGAAGCGCCGGATCTGGCTCGGGCTCAGGTAGATGTCGTCGGTCGACGCCATGTAGCTGGCGTCGGGCGAGCGCAGGAAGCCGAAGCCGTCGGGCAGCACTTCGAGCACGCCGTCGCCGAACACCTGCTCGCCGGCCTTGGCGCGCTTCTTCATGATCGCGAACATCAGCTCCTGCTTGCGCATGCGGGCGACGTTCTCGATCTCGAGCGCCTCGCCCATCGTGATGAGCTCGGAGACGTGGATCAGCTTGAGTTCTGAAAGATGCATGGGTGAACACCCTGGGTGAATGCGGGCGGCCTGCCGCGGGGCAGGGCCAGCCTGGAGAGCAGCCGGAACTAGAGAGAGGACCGGGTACGGAAATGCGCAGCGCGCGACGAACGGGAAGTGGGGGTGCCGAAAACACGCGCCGCCGGGTGGGCGTTGACGCTGCTACGCTGATTCAGCGGCCCGCGTCGTGCGGTGGGGGCAGATCTCTTGCGGCAGAAACCGGGAGCTGGGTAAGCGCCGGTTTCTGCAGCGGTTAACGCAGATTATAGATGACCGTCGAGGAACGCGGTCAACTGGGCTTTCGACAGGGCGCCGACCTTGGTGGCGGCGAGCTGGCCGTCCTTGAAAAGCATCAAGGTCGGAATGCCACGAATACCGAACTTCGCCGGTACGTCGCGGTTCTCGTCAACGTTCATCTTGGCGATCTTCAGGCGGCCGTCGTAGTCTTTCGAGACTTCGTCGAGGATCGGCGCAATCATCTTGCACGGGCCGCACCATTCGGCCCAGTAGTCGACCAGCACGGGTTTGTCGGCCTTCAGCACATCGGTGTCGAACGATGCGTCGGAAGTGTGTTTGATCAGTTCGCTGCTCATTGATTGTCCTCAGGCAAGCACCGCGTGAAGTGGGTGGCAAGGCACAATGATTCTGACACAAAGCCCCAACCCCCGTGGCGCGCAGCGCTGCCTTCCTGCCTATGGCAACCATAGCCCGCGTGGCCCTTGAAAGCAGCGAATACGCCCCTGATCCCTGGCCGGCGCTGGCCCGGCAGGTCAATGAATGGGCGCAGTCGCGCTCGTTGGCGTTGCGCGACGCGGTCGTGCTGCTGCCGTTCGCGCAGTTGCTGCCATTGGCGCGTACCGCCTTCGCGCGGGCCGGCGGTTGGAGCCCGCGCATCGAGACCACACGCACACTCGCCGCCAGCCTTGGGCCTGAAGCGTCGGCCGAGCCAGGCCAGATCACGTTTGACGCCGCGGTCGATGCACTGACAGCCGCCCAGTTGTTGCGCTCGCAAGCCTGGGGCGCTGCCTGGGCCAGCCGCGACGCGCGCGGGTTCGAGCAGGCGGTCGACCAGGTGGTGGCCACGGGCCACGAGATCGTGCGCGCTGCGGCGGCCGTGCCTCCGGCCGAACGGCCTGCCCACTGGGACCGCGCCCGCGCGCTGCTGGTGCCGCTGGCCGGGCCCGGCGCCACCGCCCGGCGGCTGGCGCGTGTGGCACTCGAATGGGCCAGCCTCGCTTCGGCACCGGCCACCGATCGATTGTTCACCTTGCAGCCCTCGGCCTGGATCGTGGTGCAGGCCGGTGGCCCCGACGCGCTCTGCGTGCGTCTGTTGAGCGATGCACCGGGGAGGGCCCTGCTGATCGACTGCGATGCACCCGAAGGCCAGCCCTTCGGGCTGCTCGACAGCGCGGCGCTGCCAGCGCTCGCTGTCTGCGAAAGCTTCGAAGACGAAGCGGCCTGCACGGCAGCCACGGTGCTGGAGCACCTGCGCCGACGCGAACAGCCGGTGGCATTGATCGCGCAGGACCGTGCGCTCGTGCGCCGCGTGCGCGCCTTGCTCGAACGCCAGCAGGTCGGCGTGATCGACGAAACCGGCTGGAAACTGTCGACCACACGCGCCGCCGCGCAGGTGATGGCGCTGTTCGGCGCTGCGCGTTCCGACGCGCGCATCGATGCCTTGTTCGACTGGTTGCGGGCGGGCACCGCGTGGTCGGCGCCTGGCCACGCGGCGGCGCTCGCCGCACTCGAATCGGCCTGCCGAAAGCAACAGCTGACGAGCCTCGCGGCGCTCGGCCGGGCCGAGCTCGACGAACCGGCAGCGCAGCTCTGGGCTGTGGCGGGCGCGGTGCTGCGCGACCTCGCGCCGCCCGGGCGCCTGCCGCTGCAGGCCTGGCTGGCCACGCTGGCGCAGGCCTTGCAACGCTGCGGCGCGATGCCCCTGCTCACCACCGACGAGGCCGGGCGCCAACTGCTGGTGGCGTTGCGGCTCGACGCAGCGCGTGCGGGTGCCAGCGCCTGGGCCGCGACCGCAGCCACGTTCGCCATGTCGTTCACCGAGTTCTGCGCCTGGGTCGACCGCGTGCTCGAGCAGGAAACCTTTCTTCCCGCCGCGGGCGAAGGCGCGCAGGTCGCGATCGTGCCGCTGGCGCGCGCGATGCTGCGGCCCTTCGCCGCCACCGTGTTCCCCGGGGCCGACGACAAACACCTCGGCGCCCGTGCGGCGCCGCACGCACTGCTCGGCGAAGCGCAGATGCTGGCCCTCGGCCTGCCCGATGCCGCGCAGCGCCGCACCGCCGAGGCGAGCGCGTTCGGGCAGGCCTTGCGAACAGCGCGCATCACCTTCCTGCGGCGCCGCGCCGACGGCCCCGAACCGCTGGCGGCGAGCCCGCTGCTCGAGCGCCTGGCGTTGGCGCTCGCGCACGCCGGGCGTTCGCTCTTGCCGTGGCAAGACCCCGGCCACGAGCGTGTGCTCGAAGCCACGCCGATCTTCCGCAGCGCGCCCGGAGCCGGCGGCCTGCTGCCCGGGCGCTTGTCGGCCAGCGCCTGCGAAGCCTTGCGTGCCTGCCCGTACCGGTTCTTCGCACTCAACCTGTTGCGCCTGCGTGAAGAAGACGAGCTCGACACCGAAGTCGAGAAGCGTGACTACGGCACCTGGCTGCACAGCGTGCTGTATCACTTCCATCGCGACCGCCTCGTGCCGGCCGAACCCGCCGACGATCTGGCGCGATTGCTGGCCCTGGCTCGTGCAGGCCAAAGTGCGCAGGGGCTCGACGAGGCCGAGTTTCTGCCGTTCGCCGCGTCGTTCGCCGCTTTCGCGCCGCGCTACGTGGCCTGGCTGCACGAGCGCGAGGCACGCGGTGCGCGCTGGCTGCGCGGCGAAGCCGAGATCACTATCGCGCCGCCCGAACTCGACGGCCTGGTGCTGCACGGCGTCATTGACCGCGTCGACTCGGTGCTGGCCGAAGGCGTTGAAGCGCAGCAACTGATCGACTACAAGACCGGCCACGTCAGCGGCCTGCGCGACAAGGTCAGCGAGCCGCTCGAAGACACGCAGCTCGCGTTTTACGCCGCGCTGGCCGGTACGCAGACGACGCTGCCGCTGAAGGCGATCTACCTCGCGGTCGACGGCACGAGCCGCATCGACGAGGTCGAGCACAAGAACGTCGCAGCCAGTGCCGCGGTGTTGGTCACGGGGCTGGCCCACGACCTGTCGCGCATACGCGCCGGCGGCGGCCTGCCGGCGCTCGGCGAGGGTGCGACGTGCGATTTCTGCGCCGCGCGCGGCGTGTGCCGCCGCGACCAGTGGTCGTCTTCGGAGCGTGTGGCATGAGCGGCGCCAGCGCGGCGGCCTACCAGGCCGGCGGCGAGCCGGTCGCGCGCGATGCGTTCTACGCGCTGGCCTGCGACCCGCAGCGCAGTGTCGTCGTCGAAGCCTGTGCGGGCGCCGGCAAGACCTGGATGCTGGTCTCGCGCATGCTGCGGGCACTGCTCGAAGGCGCGCAGCCGCACGAGATTCTCGCGATCACCTTCACCCGCAAAGCCGCCGGTGAAATGCGCCAGCGCCTGAACGAATGGCTGCGCGAATTCGCCGCGCCCGGCACCGCGCACGAGGTTCGCGTGCGGGCGCTGGTCGAGCGTGGCCTGCCGCGCTCGAAGGCCGACGCGCTTGCGCCCGAACTCGCTGGCCTGCACGAGCGGCTGCTGGCGGGTGGCCGCCCGGTCGAGATCCGCACCTTCCACGCCTGGTTTTCGCAACTGCTGCGCGCCGCGCCGCTGGAACTGCTGGCCGAGCTCGGGCTGCAGCCCGACATGGAGCTGATCGAAGACATCGAAGACCACCGCGCCGAAGTGTTCCGGCGCTTTCACGCGGCGATCCTGCGCGACCCGGCGCTGCAGCGCGACCACCAGGCGCTCGTTGCGCAGCGTGGCCGCAGCCAGGTGCGCAAGTGGTTCGAAGCGGCATGGTCCAAGCGGGTCGAATTCGAACTGAGCGATGCGGCCGGGGCGCTCGAGGGCAGCGTGGCCGCGGCGTGCAGCCCCGGTTCGCACCCGGCCCAGGCACTGCAGACCATGCCGTGGCGCGAGTCGCTGCGCGAGCTGGCGTTGATGCTCGGGCAGGGTGGCGCCAGGCCGAAGGAAGCTGCCGGCCGCATCGAGAAAGCGCTGCTCGAGCCCGAGCCACTCGCGATGTTCGAAGCGATCTGGGTTGCACTGTTCACCACCAAGGACGAGCCGCGCAAGCTCGGCAACAGCGTTGAGCTCGCTCTGGTGCAGGGCGCGCTCGAAGACATCGCCCGGCAAATCCGCCAGCAAGCAGCACACGAAGAGCATCTGCAGATGGTGCGGCTGTCACGCGTGCTGCTGGCCGAGTTCGCGGCCTACAAACGTTCGCGCGGCCTGGCCGACATGTCCGACCTGGAAGCCTGCGGCCTCGCGCTGCTGCGCGACGCCACGCTCGCGGCCTGGGTGCAGGAACGGCTCGACGCGCGCATCCGCCACGTGCTGATCGACGAGTTCCAGGACACCAGCCCCTTGCAGTGGCATGCGCTTCTCGCCTGGCTGTCGGCCTATGCCGGGGCCGGTGGCGGTGCCAGCGGGCAGCGTGCACCGGGCTTGTTCATCGTCGGTGACCCGAAGCAAAGCATCTACCGGTTCCGGCGTGCCGAGCCGCGCGTGTTCGTGGCGGCCAGCAGCTTCGTCGTTGACGCGCTCGGCGGCGTGATGCTGGCCTGCGACCACACCCGGCGCAACGCGCCCGAAGTTCTGAAGGTGCTGAACGCGGTGTTCGACAGCGCCAGCCAGGCCGGCGAATTCAGCGGCTTTCGCGAGCACACCACCGAGCTGGGCCCGACACCCGGTGCGGCCGTGTTCGCATTGCCCCGTGTGATGCGCCCGCCGCGCGCGGCGAAAGCCGCTGCCGGCACCGAGTGGCGCGACACCCTGACCGTGCCACGCCATGAACCCGATGCGCTGCTGCGCGAGCAGGAAGCCGCGCTCGTCGCCCGCGCAGTTCACACGCTCGTGGCTGGGCAGCAGGTGAGACCGTCCGACATCTTCGTGCTGAGCCGCAAACGCCAGTCGCTCCGGCTCGTGGCCGACGCATTGCGCGCCTTGCACGTGCCGCATGCCGCGGCCGAAGACTTCGAGTTGATGAGCGCGCCCGAAGCGCGAGACCTCGTGGCGCTGCTCGACTGCCTGGTCGCACCACAACACCGGCTGTCGCTCGCGCAAGCCTTGCGCAGCCCGGTGTTCGGGGCGAGCGACGATGACCTGGTGGCGATCGCGCAGCAGGCCGTGGCCGGCGACTGGTGGCGCGCGCTGTTCGAACTCGAAGCCGCGTCGCCCGCGTTGGCGCGGGCACGCATGCTGTTGCAGCGCTGGTCGGCTGCTGCGCAGACGCTGCCGCCGCACGACCTGCTCGACCGCATCGTCGCCGAAGGCGAGGTGCGCGAGCGTGTGGTCGCCACCGTGCCCCCAGAACAGCGCGTGGCCGCGCTCGAGGCGATCTCGGCCGTGCTCGGCCAGGCCCTGCTGCTCGACGGCGGGCGCTACGCCACGCCGTACAACTTCGTGCGCGCGCTCAAGCGCCGCGCCATCAAGGTGGCGGCGCCAGCCCAGCCCGTTGCGGTGCAATTGCTCACCGTGCACGGCGCCAAGGGACTGGAAGCACGTGTCGTCTTCGTGATGGACGCCGACCCCGAAAGCAAGAAGGCTGAAAACGCCACGCTGCTGGTCGACTGGCCGATCGACGCCGCGCAGCCGCGGGCCTGTGCTTTCGTGTATTCAGAATCGGCGTGCCCGCCGTCGCTGGAGGCACTGCTGGCCGAGGAACGCGCAGCGCGCGAGCGCGAAGAACTCAACGGCTTGTACGTGGCCATGTCGCGCGCCAAGGAGCAGCTCGTCTTCAGCGCGACCGAGCCGCATGCGCCAGCGGCCAGCGCGTCGTGGTGGCAGCGTGTCGAACCCCTGGCCACGCCTTGGCCGAGTGCGCCCGTTGCCGAAGCGGCGCCAGTGCCGGCCGTGCCGCCGGCGCGTCTGCGCATGCCGCCGGTCTGGCAAGGCGTGGGCGCGGCGCGCCAGGCACCGACCGCTGCGGCCCCGCCGGCGCCGCGCGAAGCCGACACCGCCGCCACGCGCCTGGGCCGAGCCGTGCACCGCGTGCTCGAATGGGCCAGCCCGCAACCGGCCGTGGAACACCTCGACCTCGACGTTCTGGCCCAAGGCGCAGCCCTTGAGTTCGGCAGCAACCCGAGCGAGATTGCGCGCCTGGCCGCTGTGATCCTGCACAGCCCGGCCTGCGCTCGATTCTTCCGCGGCCCGGGTCTGCGTTGGGCCGGCAACGAGGTGCCGGTGAGCGCAGATGGCGAGCCATTGCGCATCGACCGGCTTGTGCTGCTCGACGACAGCGACGGCCCGGTCTGGTGGGTACTCGACTACAAGCTCCAGCACGCACCGCAGGCGCTGGCCGAGTACCGCGAGCAGTTGCTGCGCTACCGCGCCGCGGTGCAGTCGGCGCAGGTCGGAGCGCTGGTGCGCTGCGCCTTCGTGACCGGCGCCGGCGAGGTCGTCGAAGTCGAGTCGGGCGGCGGCTGAGGCCCGGCCGAGCGGGCGGGTCATCAAGCCCGCAATTGGGCGGTCTTGCCCCGCCTGATCGGCGTTTCGGCGGCGTGGGGGCTGCGTTCCAATCGTGGCACTACACCCTTACACGATGGTCACCCAAGCCTTGCCCGCCGCCCCAGCCAAACCGACCCGATGGTTCGGCCGCTTCGAGCTGCGCCAATTGCTGGCCAAGAGCTCGGCCACGATGCTGTGGCTGGCGTTCGACCCGCGCACCGATCACGAAGTGATGCTGACGCTGCCACGGGTGCAGCCGGCCGACGCCTACGCGCTCGAACTCTGGCAGCGCGGCGCGCGCCTGGCCGCGCGGCTCGACCACCCGAACCTCGCGCCGGCCAGTGAAGTGGGTGTGCAAGACCATTGGCCCTTCATTGCGGTCGATCGCAGCCACGGCATCACGCTCGGGGAGTGGTTCGCCGCCCACCCCGGCCCGGCGCCGGCCGAGGTGGTGGGCTGGTTGCGCGACGTGCTGCAAGGCCTGGCGTTCGCCCACGAAGCCGGTGTGTCGCATCTCGACCCGCAACTCCACAGCGTCTTGATCAACGAGCGCGGTGGCGTGTGCCTGATGGCGCTCGCCGCTGCCTGCGAAGTGGCACAAACCCCGTTCGACGTGCCCCGCGCGCGCACCAACGAGCGTGGCATGGCGATGGACCCGGGCCTGTTGCGCGAACGCCGCGCCGCCGCCAGCCGCGACCTGCTGGCCTGCGGCGTGATGCTGCACCACCTGCTGACCGGCCAGCCCGTGCTCGACCAGCCCGACACCGCGCTGGTGATTCAGCGCATGACCCCCATCGGCCGCGAGCTCGTGCGGCTGCCCTGGACCACGCCGCTGCCCATTCCCGAGGCCTTGCGTGCGATCGCCAACCGCTGCACCGCCGGCCAGGACCGACTGCGCTACCAGAACGCGCGCACCCTGCTCGGTGCCTTGAGCGGCTGGCTCGAAGCGCAGGCCGACGACGGTGGCGGCCCGCTGGTGCTCTTGCTCGACCGTTTGGGCACGGTCGGCCACCTGCCGGCGCTGCCGGGCCTGGCGGCACGCGTGGCGCGTGTCACCGGCCTGGAAAGCCAGCGCACCGACGAAATCGCCGACCAGGTGCTCGAAGACATGGCGCTCAGCTTCGAGCTGCTGCGCACCTTGAACTCGGCCCAGGTGCAGGGCACGCAGGTGCAGGGCAACGGCCCGGTGCTCACCTTGCGCCGCATCATTTCGCTGATCGGGGTGAACGGCGTCCGGCTTGCAGCCAACACCTTGCGCGCCTGGCCCGGCCCGCTCTCGGAATCACATGCCGCGGCCTTGCAGACCACGCTCGACCGCGTGCGCCTGGCCGGCCACACCGCCCAGGCCCTGCGCCCGGCGGGTTACGACGCGCAGGTGGTGTTCCTGATCACCGCACTGCAGAACCTCGGCCGCCTGATGCTGCGCTACCACTTCGCGGATGAGGCCGAACAGATCCAGCAACTCATGACGCCGACCCCGGCCGACCGCGTGGCCGGCACTCCGGAGCAACCCGGGCTGAGCCAGGAAGTCGCGGCCTACGCGGTGCTCGGGGTCGACATCGAGTCCCTGGGCACGGTCGTGGCCCGCCAATGGGGCCTGGGCGACGACGTGATGCACATCGTGCGCCGCCTGCCCGCCGAAGCGCCGGTGCGCAAGCCCGACACCGACGCCGACGTACTGCGCCTGACCGCCAGCGCCGCAAACGATGCGGTCGATGCCATCAGCCTGCTCACCGGCCCGCGCGCCGTGGCCGCGATCGGCCAGGTTGCGCAGCGTTACGCGCGCGCCCTCGGCATCAACGCACGTGACTTGGCCGATGCGCTGCAAGCCGCGCGCGAATCGGTGCGCAAGGGCACGCCGCTGCCGCCGCCGAAGCGTGGCGACACGCTGACCGACGGGGTGGCCAAGCCCGGCGCAAGTCCCGACCCGAGCGCTCCGCCCATCACCGAAGCTGCATCCAGCACCCGATGAAACTCGGCCGCTTCGAACTGCAGCGTGTGCTCGGCGAAGGCGCGCAGGCGACCGTGTGGCTCGGCTTCGACGCCCGCCTCGAACGCGAAGTGGCGGTCAAGCTGATGCGTTCCGACGCGGCCGCCGACCCGGCCGCCGTGAACCAGTGGCTGCAGGAAGCGCGCAGCGTGAGTCGGCTCACCCACCCGCACATCGTGCCGGTGTTCGAGGCCGACCTGCACCAGCAACAGCCTTACCTCGTTTTCGAATACGTGCCCGGCCCGACGCTCTCGCAGCACCTGAAGGCCCGCGGCAGCCTGCCCGCCACCGAAGCCGTCGTGATGATGCTGGGCGTGCTCGACGCCTTGCATGCCGCCCATGCCGCGGGCGTGGTGCACCGCGACCTGAAGCCTTCGAACATCCTCGTTGACGGGGCAGGGCGCGCGCGGGTGATGGACTTCGGCATCGCCGCGCGCCTGCACGACCCCGGCAACCTCGACCAGATCGTCGGCACGCCCGGCTACATGTCACCCGAAGCGACCCAGGGCGGCTTGCCGACGGAAACGATGGACGTGTTCTCGGCCGGCGTCGTGCTGGTCGAACTGCTCAGCGGCGCACGGCTCGTGGCCGAGCGCGACCCTTACCGCGCGATGCACTTCGTCGCCAGCACCGACCTGAAGCTGCCCGAAGGTTTGTCGTCGGAAGTCGACGACACCTTGCGCGCCACACTGCGCCGCGCGATCGAGCGTGACCCGGCGCGGCGCTGGCCGAGCGCGGCCGCTTTCCGTGATGCACTTCAGAGCTGGCTGGCCCCGGCCCCGCCGGCGGAAGAAACGAACGCGGCTGGCGCGGGTGGTGGCGGTGCGGGCAACGCCACGCTCGACTTTCTGCTGCGCCGCATGCGCCACAAGAGCGACTTTCCGGCCTTGTCGGATTCGGTCGCGCGCATCCAGCGTGTCGCCAATTCCGAAAACCAGAGCATCGGCAGCCTGGCGAGCGAAATTCTGAAAGACGTGGCGCTCACGAACAAGCTGCTGAGGCTCGTCAACACCGCACACTTTTCCAACGCCGGCGGCAGCGTGAACACGGTTTCGCGGGCGGTGGCGCTTGTCGGTTTCGCAGGCATCCGCAACCTGGCGACGAGCCTGGTGCTCGTCGAGCACATGCAAGACAAGGCGCACGCCAACCAGCTGAAGGAAGAATTCCTGCGCGCGCTGATGGCCGGCATGCTGGCCAGCGAGCTCGGTGGCGTGGCGCGCGAGAGCGAAGAAGCCTTCATCGGGGCGATGTTCCAGAACCTCGGTCGGCTGCTCACCGAGTACTACTTCGCCGAAGAAGCGCGCCAGGTGCGTGGCATCGTCGCCGGCGCCGGCGCGGCCAGAAGCGGCGCCACGGCGAGTGAAGACGCGGCGTCAACGAGCGTGCTGGGCCTGAGCTTCGAGGCGCTCGGCCTCGGTGTTGCGAAGGTCTGGGGCTTGCCCGACACCTTGCAGCGCTGCATGCGCCAGCCGCACGGCGAGCCGCCCACGCGCGAGCCGCAAGACGCGGGCGAGCGCCTGCGCTGGCTCACCTTCGCCGCCAACCAGATCGCCGACACCGTGCTGCGCGCCGAGCCCGAGCAGGCCAAGGGTCGCATTGCCGACGTGGCCAAGCGTTACGCGCGCACGCTGGGCGTGCCGGCGGCACGCATCGAAGCGGCCACCGAAGCGGCGCAGAAGCGCCTGGCCGAGATGGCGCGGGCGATGAACCTGCAGGTCGGGCCGCAGTCGCCGGCGCGGCGCTTGTTCGCCACGCCCGGCACGAAGACCGAAGTGGCCACGCTGCACGAGCCGGCACCCGATTCGCTCACACCGCACACGCTGCAGGCCACCCGCACCGTGGTGCAGCAGCGCGAAGTGTCGACGCTCGAGAACGCCAGCGAAGTGCTGGCCGCGGGCATTCAAGACATCACCAACACGATGGTCGAAGACTTCAAGCTCAACGACGTGTTGCGCATGA
>JBDTTU010000005.1:0-93642 GCA_039930465.1 Burkholderiales bacterium | reverse complement strand
TGTTGATCAGCGACACCGCATCGGCGCCGCCGCGGTGCGCGGCCAGCGCCGGCGGTTTGATGTCGGCCACGTTCGGCGTGAGCTTCACGATCACCGGCAGGCGCGTGTACTCCTTGCACCAGCGCGTGACCATCTCGATGTATTCGGGCACCTGGCCCACGGCCGAGCCCATGCCGCGCTCGCTCATGCCGTGCGGGCAGCCGAAGTTCAGCTCGATGCCGTCGCAGCCGGTGTCTTCAACGCGCGGCAAGATCGCGCGCCAGGCCTGTTCTTCGCACGGCACCATGATCGAGACCACCATCGCACGGTCGGGCCAGTTTCGTTTGACGCGGGTGATTTCCTCGAGATTGGTTTCCAGCGGCCGGTCGGTGATCAGCTCGATGTTGTTGAAGCCGATCAGGCGCCGGTCTTGCGAATAGAGCGCCGCGTAACGCGGGCCGTTCACGTTCACGACCGGCGGGCCGGCTTCGCCAAGTGTCTTCCAGACCACTCCGCCCCAGCCGGCTTCGAAAGCGCGCACGACGTTGTATTCCTTGTCGGTCGGCGGGGCCGACGCGAGCCAGAACGGGTTGGGGCTCTTGATGCCCGCGAAGGTGGAACTGAGATCAGCCATGGTGTGTCTCGTTGATTCAGGCGGCAAGGATGACGAAGCGCCGCATCAAGCCGCAGCGCGGCGCACGCGCTTGAATTCGGCGCCGCCGCGGACGATGCCGAGTGCGCGGTCGATCGAGTGTGCAGCGATCTTGCCGTGCTCGACCGCTTCGACCGTCAGGTCTTGCCCGCCGAAAGTGCAGTCGCCACCGGCCCACACTTTCGGCAGGCGTGTGCGGCCTTCGCCGTCGACGACGATGCGCCCGCCGCGCAGCGCGAGCGTGGCGAGTTGCGGGTCGGCCAGCACCAGCGTCTGGCCGATCGCCTTCAGCACCGTGTCGGCCTCGATGCGCCAGTGTTTGCCGGTCGACTCCAGTTTGCCGCCCACCTCGTGCACGTTGGCGAACGTGGCGGCTTCGAGCTGACCGCCTTCGACTTCCAGCGACCGCAAGACGCTCCAGGTGCGGATCGTCACGCCGTTCACTTGCGCCCAGTCTTGTTCGTGTTTCGAGGCCGGCATGCGCTGCTGGTCGCGGCGGTAGACGATGGTGACTTCTTCGGCACCGAGCTTGCGTGATTGCACTGCAGCGTCAACCGCCGTCATGCCACCACCGATCACGACGACACGGCGGCCCACTGGCAAGGCCGCATAGTCGTTCGTCTGGCGCAGGCCGGCGATGAACTCCACTGCGTTGCCCACGCCCGATGCATATTCGCCGGTCAAGCCGAGCGCGTTCACGCCGCCGAGGCCGAGGCCGAGGAACACCGCGTCGAACTGCAGCGTCAGGTCGGAAAGCAGGATCGTGTTGCCTAGCGACTGGCCGTTGCGCATGCGGATGCCGCCGATCGACAGCAGCCAGTCGATTTCCTTTTGCGCGAAGTCGTCGACTGTCTTGTAGGTCGCGAGACCGTACTCGTTCAGGCCGCCGGGCTTCGGCTTGGTTTCGAACACTGTCACGTCGTGCCCCAGCATCGCAGCGCGGTGCGCGCACGACAGGCCGGCCGGGCCGGCGCCGACCACGGCGATGTGCTTGCCGGTGGTGGCGGCGCGCTTGAACATCGGCGCGCCCGGGTTCTTGAAGTAGGCATCGGTCGCATGGCGCTGCAGCAAGCCGATCTCGACCGGCTTGTCTTCATTCGTGTTGCGCACGCAGGCCTGTTCGCACAACACCTCGGTCGGACAGACCCGCGCACACATGCCGCCGAACACGTTGGCTTCGAGGATCGCCTTGGCCGCGCCGCGCAGGTTGTCTTCACCGATGCGGCGAATGAACGAAGGGATGTCGATGCCGGTGGGGCAGGCGGTCACGCAGGGCGCGTCGAAGCAGTAATAACAACGCTCGGCCTCGATCAAGGCCTGCACCGAAGTGAGGGGAGGGTGGGCGTCGCTGAAGTTGCTGGTGTACTGGCAGGCCGAAAGGCGGCCGGGTTTCACGTCGGGTTGCGGCATCTGCTTCGCTCCGCTTCAGGCTGCGCGCGCCACGGCTTGCGGAACGTGCAGGCCGGCCTGGCGCTTGAGCGCATCGAACACCGGCGCGAAGGCCGGGCGCTTCACGTAGCGGCCGGCGCCGCGCTCGGTGCGCAGGTCACCGTCGATCCAGACGATCTTGCCTTGTGACAGTGTCACCTTCGCCAGCCCCGTCACGTTGCGGCCTTCGAACACGTTGTAGCCGACCTTCGATTTGCTACCGGCGGTCGTGATCGTCTTCGTCGCGCTCGGGTCCCACACCACCAGGTCGGCGTCGCTGCCGACCGCGATGGCACCCTTGCGCGGGTACAGGTTGAAGATCTGCGCCGCGTTGGTCGAGGTGACACGCACGAACTCGTTCGGCGTGAGCCGGCCGGTGCCAACGCCTGCGTCCCACAGCACGCTCATGCGGTCTTCCACGCCAGCACAGCCGTTCGGGATCTTGCTGAAATCGTTTTTCCCCATGGCCTTCTGGTCGCCGCAGAACGCGCAGTGGTCGGTGGCGGTCGTGTGCAGGTGGCCGGCGGCGAGCGCGCCCCACAACGCGTCTTGATGGTGCTTGGCGCGGAACGGTGGGCTCATCACGTGGGCCGCGGCGATGTTCCAGTCGGGGTTGCGGTAGACCGATTCGTCGATCGTCAGGTGCCCGGCCAGCGCTTCGCCATACACACGCTGGCCGTGGCTGCGTGCGCGGATGATCGCAGCGACCGTGTCTTCGCAACTCACGTGCACGATGTAGAGCGGCGTGCCCAGCACCTCGGCGATGCGGATCGCGCGCTCGGCCGCTTCGGCCTCGACGGCGGGCGGGCGCGACAGCGGGTGGCCTTCGGGCCCGGTGATGCCCGCGGCCACCAGCTTCTTCTGCAGCTGGAACACCAGCTCGCCGTTTTCGGCGTGCACAGTCGGCAAGGCGCCGAGTTCGAGCGCGCGGCTGAAGCTGTTCACCAGCACTTCGTCGTCGGCCATGATCGCGTTCTTGTAGGCCATGAAGTGCTTGAAGCTGTTCACGCCGTGCTCGCGCACCAGCGTGCCCATGTCGGCATGCACGGTCTCATCCCACCAGGTCACGGCGACGTGAAAGCTGTAGTCGGCGGCCGACTTCTCGGCCCAGCCGCGCCAATTCTTGAAGGCTTCCATCAGCGGCTGCTTCGGGTCGGGGATCACGAAGTCGATGATCATCGTGGTGCCGCCCGATACACCGGCTGCGGTGCCGGTGTAGAAATCGTCTTTCGTGACCGTGCCCATGAAGGGCAGCTCCATGTGCGTGTGCGGGTCGATACCGCCGGGCATCACCAAAGCGCCACCGGCGTCGACCACGGTGCAGCCCGCAGGCGCCTGCAGGTCGGGGCCGACGGCGCGGATCAGGCCGCCTTCGGTCAGCACATCGGCACGTGCGCTTGACTCTGCGTTGATGACGGTGCCGCCGCGGATCAGGATGCTGCTCATGGGTGAAGCTCCGGGTTCAGTTCAAACTTTGACGGGTCAAGCCAGCGCGACCGATTCGGACGATTGCCCGACCACCGGCAACTCGTTCGCCTTGGCCAACATCGCGCGGAACAGCACGTTGCCGCCGGCCGCTATCCACTCGGGCTTGGCGTCTTCGATCTCGTTGTGGCTGATGCCGCCGACGCAGGGCACGAAGATCATCGCGGTCGGCGTGACCTTGCTCATGTAGCAGGCGTCGTGGCCGGCGCCAGAAACGATGTTGCGGGTGCTGTAGCCCAGCGCTTCGGCACCGGCGCGCACCATCTGCACGCAGCTCTCGTCGAAGTGCACGCAGTCGTACTGGAAGATCTGCTTCAGGTCGTGTTCGAGCCGGCCGGCGGCGGCGATCTTGGCCACGCCTTCTTTCAGCTCGGCTTCCATCTTCAGCAATTCGCTGTCGTCGGGGCAGCGAAAGTCGACCGTGAGGAACACCTTGCCCGGGATCACGTTGCGCGAATTCGGGTAGCTGTTGATCATGCCGACGGTCGACACCGCCAGCGGCGCATGTTTCAGCCCGATCTCGTTGACAAGCTGGATCACCTTGGCCGCACCGAGCAGCGCGTCGCGCCGCACCGGCATCGGCGTGGGGCCGGCGTGCGATTCCTGGCCGGTGAGCACCAGCTCGTACCAGCGCTGGCCTTGTGCGTCGGTGACGACACCGATGGTCTGGCCCTCGTGCTCGAGGATCGGGCCCTGCTCGATGTGCGTCTCGAAGAAAGCATGCACCGGGCGGTTGCCCATGGGCTGGTCGCCGAGGTAGCCGATGCGCTTGAGTTCTTCGCCGATCGTCTTGCCCTGCTGGTCGGTGCGCGAGTGGCCGTATTCGAGCGAGAACACGCCCGAATACACACCCGAGCCGACCATCGCCGGCGCGAAGCGCGAGCCTTCTTCGTTGGTCCAGACCGAGGCTTCGACCGGGCGCTCGGTCTCGATGTTGTGGTCGTTCAGCGTGCGGATCACTTCGAGCCCGGCCAATACACCGTAAACGCCGTCGAAGCGCCCGCCGGTGGGCTGGCTGTCGAGGTGGCTGCCGGTGCCGACGGGTGCGAGGTTGTTGTTTCGGCCGGGGCGGCGCGCGAAGATGTTGCCCATCTGGTCGACTTTCACGCTGCAGCCAGCCTCTTCGCACCACTGCACGAACAGGTCGCGGCTCTGCTTGTCGAGATCGGTGAGCGTGAGGCGGCACACGCCGCCTTTTGGTGTGGCACCGATCTTCGCCATTTCCATCAGGCTCGCCCAGAGGCGGTCGCCGTTGATCTTCATTTCAGCCATGGCCAGCTCCTGCTTGGTTCGATGAATCGGCTTTATGCACCCAACCGAGGCACACGTCTACTGCGGCACCGAGCATGCAACCCGCGTGCCAGTTTGACCATATGGACAAACACCGATCCGGCTGGGAGACTCGGCCCCCGGACAGTCGAAGCAACGGGAGGCGGGGTGGCGAAGAAAAAGACGGGCACCACGCCGGTGGCCAACAAGCGCGAGGCGGTGCTGGCCGCCGCGCTCGGGCTGTTCTCACGCTTCGGGCTGCACGGCACCAGCGTCGACCAGGTGGCGGCGAGCGCAGGCGTCTCGAAAAGCAACCTGCTCTATTACTTCGCCAACAAGGAAGAGCTGTACGTGTGCGTGCTGCGCGAGCTGCTCGAGGTGTGGCTCGCCCCGCTGCGAGAGTTCAGCGCCGAGCAAGACCCGCAGCAGGCGATTGCCGATTACATCCGCCGCAAGCTGGCGGTGTCGCGTGACAGCCCCGAGGCGTCGCGCCTGTTCTGCCTTGAGATGGTGCAGGGCGCCCCGCTGCTGCGCGGCGAACTCGACCGCGAACTGCGCGAGATCGTGCAACGCAAGTCGGCCGTGATCCGCGGCTGGGTCGAAGCCGGGCGGCTGGCGCCAGTCGACCCCGAACACCTGATCTTCATCATCTGGGCCGCCACCCAGCACTACGCCGATTTCGCGGTGCAGGTTCAGGCGCTCACCGGCGAGACGCTGGCCAACCCGGTGTTCTTCGAGAAGGTGGTGGCGAACGTGCAGGCGGTGGTGCTGCGGGGTGTGGGGATGGGGTAGGGGCGGCCGGGCTCGCGTAGGCGTCGTGCAGGGCGATGCGGCACGGCACGGCGACGCCGACAATCTGGCCGGTTGTGGCAACTGCGCGATGTCGAAATCGCGCGTCCTTGTTCGTCGTAGGGATGTGTCTGCGCGAAAGAATGGCAGATCCCGTTGTTCACCACACCCTTTGACCGAGAGCCCACCATGCCCAAGCAAATCTTCATCAATCTGCCCGTTCGCGACCTTGCAAAGGCCAAGGCCTTCTACGAGGCGATCGGTGCCGTCAACAACCCGCAGTTTTCAGACGACACGGCGGCGTGCATGGTCTGGTCCGACACGATTTTCGTGATGCTGCTGACGCACGCCAAGTGGGCGACCTTCACCCGCAAGCCCATCGCCGAAGCACACCAGGCGAGTGAGGTCATGCTCGCCCTGAACGCCGACGATCGCAACTCGGTCGACGCCCTCGTGGCGGCGGCGGGCGCCAATGGTGGCAAGGCCGATGTCAATCCGACACAGAATCTCGGCTTCATGTATGGCCGCAGCTTCGAAGACCTGGACGGCCACATCTGGGAAACCTTTTTCATGGACATGTCGCAAATGCCCCCGCAATGATCGACCCGCGATTTCGAAAGGAGCTGATGAAATGAGCAAGAACACGATTTGTCTCTGGTACGAACACGATGCCGAAGAGGCCGCCCGCTTCTACGCGCAGACCTTCCCTAACAGCAGCGTCGGCGCCGTGCATCGGGCGCCGGCCGACTACCCCGATGGCCAGGCGGGAGACGCGCTGACGGTCGAATTCACCGTCGCGGGCATCCCGTGCATCGGCCTCAATGGCGGGCCGCGCTTCAAGCACAGCGAAGCCTTTTCGTTCCAGATCGCCACCGACGACCAGGAAGAGACCGACCGCTACTGGAACGCGATCGTGGCCAACGGCGGCGAGGAAAGCCACTGTGGCTGGTGCCGAGACAAATGGGGCATCAGCTGGCAGATCACGCCGCGCGTTTTGACCGACGCGATGGCCAAGGGCGGCGACGTGGCCAAGCGTGCGTTCGAGGCCATGATGCCGATGCGGAAGATCGACGTCGCTGCGATCGAGGCGGCGGTGCGGGGTTGACTTCGCGGCAGGTGTTTGGCTGGGTCGAAGGCACGCCGCGCAAACGGTTGTGGGCCGCGCAATCTTCAGACTGGAGCAGAGCTTCGCCGGCCGCCGCGATTTGCTGGCAGAAAGCGCTGACGTCGGCTCCGCGGCGTGTGCCGTCGGCCAAGCGACACGCCCGCCTAACGACCGCTGTTCTTCGAGGTGAACACGTGCTGCCGACCCATCAGCAGTCATCTCACTCCCGAAATCCAACGCCGCGAAGCGGTCGGCCCCGTTCGGTTCAGGCCATCAGTTTTTCACTTTGACGGGTTGGTATCGATCGAGAAAAGCCAGCATCTTCGCCCACGCGTCGTCAGCGTCTTGCTGTCGGAAGACGAGTGGTGCAGGTGCATGGAGGTTGAAGCCGTGGCCGGCCTCTGGATACACGTACAGCTCGAACGGTGCCGACTTCGGCGCCATTTCCAGCGCGCGCATCGTCTCCAGCATGCAGCAGTTGTTGAAGCGGTCCGCGCCGCCTGCGAAAACGAGGGTCGGCACCTGCATGGCCGATACCATGGGCCGCAAATCGGAGCCTATGAAAGTGAGTGCCGGATAGAACAACACCACGGCAGAGACATGCTCTTTGAGCGGCGCACCGTAGCCCAGCACCCCAATCCCGCCGATCGAGAAGCCGACCAAGGCTGCCTTGCCCGGTATCGCCTTGTCGGCCGATTCCGCGACTGCCAGCACTTGCCGAAGATTCGCCGCCCCGTCCTTCCCGCTCGGATCGTTGGGGCGAATGGATATGTCCTTCCCGTCGATCAGCACGACGTAGTAGCCGCGCGCCGCCAATGTCGCGCTGAACTCCCGATACAGGCCCGTGCCCGAATTACCCGATGCGATGACGACGATGGGGCCACCGCTTCCCGCCGGC
This sequence comes from Burkholderiales bacterium, assembly GCA_039930465.1. Lineage (GTDB taxonomy): Bacteria > Pseudomonadota > Gammaproteobacteria > Burkholderiales > Burkholderiaceae_C > LMDS01. The sequence continues at coordinate 86,037 of JBDTTU010000005.1, read as the reverse complement.
GCGAACGTCTCCATCGCGGGTGCCTGGGCGTGAACCATTGAACTGCCAACCGCCGCCGCGGCGGCCAGCAGGAACGCACAGCGTCCAAATGCAGAGCTTGGTGGGGTACACGTGTCGTTCATGGCCGCTTCGCCGCCGGATCGAACTGGATCGCCGTCTCGTCGATTGGCGTGTTGTGGGCACCGGCAACGAGCCAGCGCCCATCCCGCTTGACGAGAAACATCGACATGACATCCCGACTTTCGGGATGCGACACGCCGTCTGGCGACGTGAAGCTGCCCTTCTTCCAGCGCACGACGGCGATCGCGGCGTCCGGCGCAAGAACGCGTACCTGCAGGTCTTCGATGTGGTTCGGCACAGTCTTGAAGAAGGTGTCGTGCATCGCCTGGTGCGCGCGCTTCACATCTGGCAGACCGCGCCAATACATGCCCACGATGTTGACGAACTCCGCATCGGGCGTGAATGCCTGAAACATGGCGTTCATGTCGTGGCTGTTCCAACCGACTTCAAACGTGTGGACCGTGGCGCGGACGGCCGCGTCGTCTGCGTTCTGCGCAAACACCGGCGCGACGGCCAAAAGCCACAGGGCGGCCAGGCGGGAGAATGTGTGTGACATGGTGGTGGTGACCTCGACGTGGCGGTCCCCGATTCGGCGCCTTCGCCCGCTTGCGCGTCCTGAACGAACGCTGAACAATGACCGACGCTTTGCTGAAAGTCCAGGGAATGGCCGGCCAACAGTTCCGATTCGGCGATTTCACGATCGACACGGGTCGCGGCAGTCTGACCCGCGCCGGTGCCGCCGTCGCCCTGCGGCCCAAGAGCTTTGCGCTGCTCGAATACCTGGTCCGGCACGCCGGCACCCTGGTCGGCAAGGAGGAGTTGCTCGGCGCGGTCTGGGCTGGCGTAGTCGTGACCGACGATTCGTTGACCCGCTGCATCAGCGAGGTGCGCACCGCATTGAGTGACAGCAGCCAGCAGATCATCAAGACCGTCGCGCGGCGTGGCTACCTGTTTGACGCGCCCCTCGATCAAACGCACTCGGCACCGCCGCGTTGGCGCAAACACAAGTACGTTGTGCCGGCATTGGCCGCGCTGGTCGTCGCTGTCGCCGCCTTGGCAATCAGTGCGGTCTTTGTCGGCCAGCGCCCACCGCCCGAACGGCTCACCCTGATCGTGCTTCCGTTTGTGTCGTTAGGGCCCGACGAGGGGCAAAGTGAATTGGCCGATGCCATCACGGACGAGCTCACCGGCGCGTTGGCGCGCGGCCGTTCGCTGCACGTCATCGCCACCGGCACGGCCCTCACATTCAAGGGCACGCCGGTTGACGCGCGGCGGGTCGGCACCGACATCGGGGTGCGCTATGCAGTCGAAGGGAGCGTGCAGCGGGTCGGCGACCGCCTTCGCATTGGAGCCCGCCTGGTCGATACCGCCACCTCGGCGAACCTGTGGGCTGAGCAATTCGATGTCGACCGTGGCGACCGCGCCAAGGTACAGGACGAAATCGTGCTGCGGCTGGCAAATGTGCTGGATGTCGAAGTCGTTCGCGCCGAAGGCCAGCGCGCGATCGTGACGCCGCAGGCCGAAGACTTGGCGCTGAAATGCGTGGCTGGGGCGCGCGCCCAGGCCGGCGAGTTGAGAGAGCGCAGTCTGGCGTATTGCGAGCAGGCGCTGAAGCAAGATCCGCGCAATGTTCGGGCCTTGGTGCAGCTGGCGACCGCGCACGCCGGACGCGTCTCGCGCGGTCAGACATTGGAACCTGCAGCCGATCTCGCGGCAGCAGCACAGTACGCGGCGCTGGCGCTCGACGTTGCCCCGAGCGACTCCGACGCGCACTGTGCCCAGGCTTCGGTGTTGGAGGGCGAGCGGCAGTTGCGTGCGGCCATTGCCGAGGCACAGCGCTGCCTTGAGTTGAACCCGAGCAATGCCAATGCGTACCGCGAACTCGCAATACAGCACTTCTTCCTGGTTGAGCCGGCGAGGACACTGGAATATGCCGATCGCGGCATGTTGCTGAGCCCGCGCGATCCGCGGCTGTCGGTTTTCCTGTTGTTCAAGGGGTGGGCCTTACTGCAGCAAAACAACGCCGACGAGGCGTTAGTCTGGCTGCGCAGGGCGCAGACGGTACAGCCCGACTCGCCGAATATCCTTCTCGCGCTGACTGTCGCCGTGCAGCAAACAGGACGCGACGAAGAAGCGCGCTCGACGATGGCAAACTATCTCGGACTGAAACGCACCCGGGCTAGAACGATCGAGCAGTTCGACCACAGGCCCGATCCGAACTTGGCCTTTGCGAGCTTTGCCGAGCGCACGAACACCAGCCTGCGCAAGGCCGGCATGCCAGAGCGCTAGACGTCCAGGCGTCGAAGCATTTCCTACAAGTTCAACTGCGACGTCGGGAAGCTGACGGTCGTCAATGTCCCCTCGTGGCCGGTACTCCCTTTTCGACCTCAGTGCCGACAGCAGGCATTCGAATTGATGCGGATGAGCGACCGGTGTGTAGGGCAACGCGCTCACCATGCCGACCCATAAGCGACATTCGCCGCCCGCACCTCGTCGCCACAAAGCCGCTGTCCGGACCCACGCACAGGCGCCGCGGCGGCGGGCACCCGCAGGTAGTCGGCACAGGGGGCAATTGACTCACCGCCGGCGACTTGAGACTATCCGTGGTCACCACCTCGGGAGCTTCGCGTGCAAACCATTGGCCGGTGGCCCGAGCGCACGCCGCATGTCGGCCATGTTTCCCTCTTCGCTGAACCCGAGCTTGGAAATACCCATGCACCATGAGACAGGAAAATGAACAAGCCGCGTGGATTTTCATTGCCGAACTTGCTTGCACGTCGTAAGCCAGTCCGCTGTTCACTGGCACTTGCCGTGATCTGGGCACTGATGGTTACCGCCAGTCCCATGGCGCGGTCGCAGCCCGTCCCTCAGAGGCAAGCAAATATAGAGCTTGCAAGACACTACTGCGAGGTAATCGCAAAATGGACAACGGACACACCGCACACGCGGCCGCCCTTCGCCGAAGTCGGGAGTCGTGGTGACATCGAAGCGCGCGCCCTTGAATTGGTTCTGGACGAGTACTTCGGTGCGAACTTCGGCACGCCCTTCGATCAATTCAAGGACTTCAATTTCCTCACGTATACGGCGTTGCCACAGTGCCTGACTCAGGGTCCCAACTTTGTAAATGACTTCAAAATCAAACCGATGGACGCGCTCGTCCTTCGCCAGATACTCGATGAGCGCGTCCGTAACAAATACGATTGGTACGCCCGTGACGCCCGAAAGGCCGTACCCGAAATCGAGGCGCGTATTCCGAGAATCGAAACCGCGCTGATGGCGGCGGATCCCATGCAGGCACTGGAGTCGGTGCGGCTAGAAGCCGATCCTTTCCTGCGCCGCGCGCCAGGCGCTTCCGCGCGGCGTTTCGCGGAGTTGTACTCCAAAGCCAAGGACGCGCCGCCCTTGCTGGCGTTTGCATCCCAGCGGTGCGCATCTGATCGGGAAGCGGTGCGCGCACTGCCTTCCGGACTACCAGGACTGCATGAGATTTGGCTTAAGTACGGCCAACTAACCTCGTTTTATTCGAAGCTTCCAGGCGGCGTGGCGGGCTGTGCGGTCTTCGCGGATCTTGCACAGGTTCGACAGGCCGTGTTGGCCAGCGTGGAGCCAGAACTCGCAGCGCGTTTTGGTAGGGCCGCGGCGCCCGACGAAGTGGATGCGATCAAGTCACGTTATCTGTCCTCACCCCTTGATGGCGGCCCAGCTGGCGCGCGATTGCTTGCCATGGCGGATCGCCGCAGCAAGGAGTTGCAGGCGGCCCAGGAAGCGGCAACTGAAAAAGAGCGGAAACGAATCACCACGCTATGCGGTTTGAGCACGGATGGCCTGATCGACGCGGCAGACGTGCAACTGATTTGCGCAGGCGAATTCAACAGCGTCAGTTTCGGCCGAAACGGTGCGAAGGTTGCCGCACTGGTGGGCGGATACGTCGAGGCCTTTGCGTCGAGCTGTCAAGTTGCCCTTCCCGCCAACAAGGTCGAGATCACGGAACAGCAGTGCACTCGCGAAGCATGGACTACGCGCGGCGGATGGGAGGTTGCCGGTTCGAGGCATTGCACAGACTACCGTACGGTCGGTACCGGCAAGTTCGCGGACCCGGCAGTGCTGAACCTTCACAACCAATTGCAACAAGAGCAGTCTGGCAAATTGCTGGGGGACTTTTTTGGAAACCTCAACAAGGCATTGAACGATCCTGTGCACTTCGCCACGGACTTGATCAAGCCCGTCTTGACCGCCCGCAAAGACATGGCGCACCTACTTGCCGTGAATGGATGTGCGAGCAAGGCCACCAAGCAGTTCCAGGCGAACCTCGTCAATTTTGGATCTGGACGCCAGGGTGTCCAGCGATCCGGGGCAAGCTCCCGTTAGGTCGACGGAATTGGTCGACGAGAGACTTCTGCCACTACGCAGGATATCGCCGGCCACGGATTGGATGCCTTGTAAAACGAATCCCGTCGCGTTGCACTGCCGCCAGCCTCGACTGGGCGATGAGCCCGATTTCTTGGGCCAGCATCCACACTTCCGCTTCGACGCCAACGTCTGCATCGTCGAGCGCCGGGGCGTGATGCAACCCATCTTGGCGTCGGCGGTACACGACTACTGGGCGTTCCGAACGGGCGTTCGGATTTGCAGCTTCTGCGCCTACATTCCGGTGGTTCACGCATGGCCGCTCCTGACCGGCAGTGTGAGCACATGGCCGCGCCGACAAGCTGCCTCTCGGCGTGGTGGGTCGGGGCGCATCACGTCATCGCGCCAGATGCCGACGGCGACACGCCAGTGACCGATGTCGTGCGGCAGGCGGCGAGCGGAACGGCCGGCTCGCCGCTCGCCGTTACTCGGCGCCCGCCCGCGGCTTCAACAACACCAGCGACAGCGAGGTCACGGTGCAGGCCATCGCCGCCCACTGCAGCGGCCCCAGCGGCTCGCCGTGCACCAGGGCGCCGGAGACCATGGCCACGATCGGCACCATTACCGAAGTCAGCCCGGCGATGTTCACGGGCAGCATGCCGACAATCGAAAACCACGCTGCGTTGCCGATGCTCATGGGCACCAGCGCGATGTAGGCCACGACCGCGATGGTCTGCCACGAGGGCATGAACCACGGGCCTTCGGCGAAGGCGAATGCGCCTATCGTGGTGGGCACCGCGGCGATCAGCAGTTGCCAGCCGGTGAGCACCAGCGCATTCACCATCACCTTGCCGCGCTTCAGCACCAGCGTGCCGATGGCCCAGCCCAGCCCAGCCCCCAGGCCGAGCGCAAACCCCAGCGGCGCGCGCGCATAGGCTTCCAGGCCCTGCACCATCAGCAGGATCACCGCCACGCAGCCCAGCATCACCGCCAGCAACAGCCTTCCGCAGAGCCTTTCGCCGAGTAAGGCCCACGAAATCAGCGCCGACCAAAGCGGCATGGTGAAGCCGAGTACGGCGGACTGGCCCGAGGGAATGAGGATCGCCGAGTAGGTGCTGGCGATGTTCCAGATGACCAGGTAGAAAAAAGTGCCGATGCAGATCGTCGGCCAGTGCTCGCGCGGAATGGCCAGCGACAAGCCGCGCACACGCGCCACGGCCAGCAGCGTGACTCCGGCGAGCGTTACCGCCACGGCGCGGAAGCTCCACACCGAAATCTCCCGCACTGCAAAAGCAAAGAGCGGCCAGTTTGTGCCCCACACCAGGGTCAGTACAAACATCAGGACGAGGGCGCGTCGCGGAATGACTTGAATGCTCATGGCTTGAGGCTACCCCGCTTTGGGGCCATCGCGTGGCGGGGGCCGGCCGCGTTCGGCGCCGCCACCCGACCGACAGCGAAGGATCGATTCGGAGGCAGAGCAGACAAGCGCCTCGGAAGTCGGCGAACGTCAGGTGTCGGCAGCCTCAGCCAGTCGGTGTCCACCCTGAACGGCCGCGCCCAGTCTCAAGTCGCCGAACACGGCCGACAAGCGAGTCAGGCTGACCTCGGATCAGGCGAGCGCCAACGACTTCAAACAACCGCAACGGCGGCGGAGGGCGCCTGTGCCGCCGAAGGAATGGCGATGGAAGTTCGGGCTTTACCCGATCACAATGCGATTCCAGCCTGACGGCTGTAGCGCTCTGGAGCCCGCATGAGACTCAAAGACAAGATCGTTGTGGTGACGGCCGCTGGCCAGGGCATCGGGCGGGCCAGTGCCATCGCGTTGGCCGCCGAAGGGGCGACCGTTTGGGCGACCGATCTCAACGAGGAAGCCCTCCGATCGCTGAGCGCGGTTGCCAACATCAAGACGGCGAAGCTCGACGTGCTCGATCAAACCGCGATCGTGGCGTTCTTCGGCCAGCTACCGAAGATCGATGTCTTGTTCAATTGCGCGGGCCACGTGCACAACGGCACCATCCTCGATGCCACCGACCAGGAATGGGACTTTGCCTTCAACCTGAATGCGCGAGCGATGTTCTGGACCATCAAGGCGGTGCTGCCCAAGATGCTGAAGCACGGCGCTGGCAGCGTCATCAACATGGCCAGTGTCGCGGGCAGCATCAAGGGCATTCCCAATCGGTTCGTCTACGGCGCCTCCAAGGCCGCGGTGATCGGGCTCACGAAGGCGGTGGCGGCCGACTATGTGGCCCGGCGCATCCGTTGCAATGCCATCGCGCCGGGCACCGTCGACACGCCGTCTCTGCAGGGCCGCATCAACGCCTACGCCGACCCGGCCGAGGCACGAAGGATGTTCCTCGCACGCCAGCCCACGGGCCGCCTTGCCGTTGCTGAAGAGATCGCGCCGCTCGTCGTGTTTCTCGCGAGCGACGAGTCGATCTTCGTGACAGGGCAGACCTACGCCGCCGATGGTGGCATGACGATCTGAAGCCCGCTCATCACGAGCGTTAGCCGCCCAGCATGAAGTGCAGCCGCCAAAGGCGCAGATGACACCACCGACGCAAGCAGAAGATGTGCTCGTCATCGGTGCCGGCCCCGCCGGGCTGGCGGTGTCGGCTTGTTTGCGTCGAGAGGGGCTCTTGCATGTGGTGCTCGAGCGCGAAGGCTCGGTCGCGTCGGCCTGGCGGCAGCACTACGATCGGCTGCACCTTCACACGATCAAGTCCTTCTCGAGCTTGCCGATGACGCCGTGGCCGGCGGGCACGCCACGCTACCCATCGCGCGAACAGATGCTGCAGTACCTGCAGGCGTATGCCGCCGAGCACCGCGTGGCGCCGCGGCTCGGGGTCAGCGTGTCTGCGGTACGGCGCCAGGCCGATCGGTTTCGCGTCGAGTCCAGCGCCGGCCCGATGACGCCGCGCTTCGTCGTGGTGGCCACCGGCTACAACGGCGTGCCGAGGCTGCCGGCGATTCCCGGTCTCGGCAACTTCCGCGGCAGTGCCATTCACGCCGGGGCCTACCGCAACGCGGCGCCGTATCGGGGCCAGCGCGTATTGGTCGTCGGCTGCGGCAATTCCGGGGCCGAGATCGCGCTCGATCTGGCGGAGCAGGGCGTCGACGCCGCGATGGTCGTGCGCGGCCCGGTGCATGTGGTGCCGCGCGACATGTTCGGGCTCTGGCCCATCCAGCACATCAACGTGCTGCTGTCGCACCTGCCGCTCGGGCTGCGTGATGTGATCGCAAAGTTGAGCGTCGGCCCGGTGGTGGGCAACCTGTCGCGCTGGGGCATCGTGCGGCCCGCGCTCGGCATCAACCGAATGATCGAAGAAACCGGGCGCATTCCAATCCTCGACCTGGGCACCATCTCGATGATCAAGAAGGGCAAGATTCGCGTGCTGCCGGCGGTCGAAGAAGTCTCGCCCGATGGCGTGCGGGTTAGCGGCGGTGCATCGCATCGGTTCGACGCGCTGATCTTTGCGACCGGCTATGCGACTGGCTTACAAACATTGATCGAAGGCTTCGAGACGATTCTCGATTCGCGCGGCCGCCCGCACCGGTTCGGCGCGGCGACCAGCATCGCCGGGCTGTACTTCGTCGGCTTCAGGAATCCGCCGACCGGCGCGCTGCGCGAGATCGCGCTCGAGGCGCCGCGGGTCGCCCGAGCGATCCGCCTCGGCGCCTGAGCTGGCGCGCATCGTTCAACGTCAGCGAACGGCCGGCGCCGACGTTCAGGGTGCCCGCCACGCATCGCCGCCCACAATATTCTCCGCGGCTAATCGTCTACCTACCATGGACGCCCTAGCCAACCTGCCCACGCCAGCCCACCTGACCATGTCCGCCAAAGCCCCGCGCTTCACACAAATCGTTGCGCGTGAGCGTTCGCGGCTGGGCCGGTTCATTCGCGGCCGGGTGCGTGATGCGGCCGAGGCCGAAGACATCTTGCAAGACGTGTTGCTCGAGTTCTACGCCGCCACCGACGCCATAGAACAAGCCGGCGCGTGGCTGTTTCGGGTGGCCAGGAACCGCATCGTCGACCGCGCGCGCAAGAAGAAAGAAGAGCCGCTGCCGGCCGCCGATGGTGAAGACGGCCGAAGCTGGCTCGAAGAGAACCTGCCCGACCCCGCCGGTGGCCCCGAGCTGGCCTATGCGCGCTCGGTGTTGCTCGGTTCCATACAAGCCGCGCTGCAAACGCTGCCGCCCGAGCAGCGCGACGTCTTTGTGGCTCACGAGATCGAAGGCCTTTCGTTCGCCGACATGTCGGCGCAATGGCGCGTGCCGCAGAACACCTTGCTCGCGCGCAAGCGCTACGCCGTGCTCGCCCTGCGCGCCCTTCTGCAAGCCGAGTACGGCGATCTGATTGTCTAGCGCGCAACCACTCAATTTTTTTGGAGAGAACCATGCGTATTTTTCCGTTCGCACTCATCGCCATTGGCGTGTTCGGAATGCTCAAGCACTACGGCCTCATCGACCCCGCGTGGGTGCCCCTGTTGTGGCCCTTGCTGCTGATCGGTATTGGCGTGGCCATGCTCGCGCGCGGCGCGCGTTGGCGTGCGGACATGCATGAGCGCATGCAAGACCGCTGGGAGCGACGCATTCAGCGCCGCTTCGGCCCCGGGTGGGCCAACCTGAGCGACGAAGAGCGCGAGCGTTTTCGTGCGGGCATGCGGCAGGGGCGGTCTCACTTTCATGGCGGCGGTGGTGGCGGCGATTCGCCCGCACCAATGCCTGCACGTGATGGCTCGCCGCCGAACCCGTCTGCTCCACCACCCGCGCCCGGTGAGCAACGCTGACGCTTCTTGCTCACCTCGAGCCGTTCACACCACCGTTTCACTTCAACCCGGAGCACATCATGAGAATCTTCCCCATCGCACTCATCGTCATTGGCTCGCTCGGCATCGCCAAGTACCTGGGCCTGATCCCGATCGGCATGCTGCACCTCGTCGGCCCGCTGCTGCTGATTGCACTTGGTGTGGCTCTTCTCTTCCGCCGCCCGCGCCGTTGCCGCGGCGATTGGCATGTGCGCCGTGGCCATGGCGGCACTTCTGCACCTCAGCCGCCTTCTGCTTGATCCAACCCGGGCCGCAGCGATGTCCGCGTACCATCGCCCTGAAACTGCTTCCACTCAAGCCGAATGAAGTCTTCCATTGCTGCTGCCGCCCTGCCCGAAGGAAGGGCAACCACTGCAAGAACACCGATGCAGCGCAACGCGATATGGCTAAGGAAGTGCTCGACACCATGATCGGCCTGGCCGTATTCAGCTCGCACAGCCGGGTGGCCCATGCCTAAGATGCGCGCAGACGTCGTGACCTTCGGCGAAGCGATGCTGTTGCTCGTGGCCGACCGGGCCGGCCCGCTCGAGTGCGCCGAGTCTTTTGTCAAGCGCACCGCAGGCGCCGAGACCAATGTGGCGATCGGTCTGGCGCGGCTCGGCCTGAAGGTCGGCTGGGTCAGCCGGCTCGGCACCGACTCGATGGCGCGCTACCTGCTCGCAGAGATGCAGCGCGAAGGCATCGACTGCTCGCATGTGGTGTGCGACCCGGCGCAGCGAACCGGCATGCAGTTCAAGGGGCGCGTTGCGGGCGGCGGCGACCCTGTCGTCGAAAGCCACCGCAAAGGTTCGGCCGCCAGCCGTTTCCAGCCCGCGGAGATCGACGTGCCCTGGCTCACCTCTGCACTTCACCTGCACGCGACCGGCGTGTTTCCGGCGCTCTCTGACAGCTGCCACGACACCGCCAGGCGCAGCTTCGAGCTGATGCGCGCGGCCGGGCGCACGATCTCGTTCGACCCCAATCTGCGCCCGAGCTTGTGGCCTTCGCCCGAACGCATGCGCGAGGCGATCAACGAGCTGGCGGCGCAGGCCGACTGGGTCTTGCCCGGCATCGAAGAGGGCCGGTTCCTGACCGGCGCCGACACGCCCGAGGGCATCGCGCGGTACTACCGTGAACGCGGCGCGAAGCTCGTCGTCGTCAAGCTCGGCCCTGAGGGCGCGTACTTCGAGGGCGAGGGCGGCAGCGGCCACGTCGCCGGATTCCCGGTGAACGAAGTGATCGACACCGTGGGTGCCGGCGACGGCTTCGCAGTCGGCGTGGTCAGCGCCTTGCTCGAAGGCCGAAGCGTGAGCGATGCGGTGAAGCGCGGCACCTGGATCGGCGCGCGCGCGGTGCAGGTGCTCGGCGACACCGAAGGGCTGCCCACCCGCGCGCAGCTCGAAGAGGCTGGTCTTTGAGCCGTTGTTGGTGAACGGCCGTCAGGCCACGTTCACGTCGGCAACGTCTTCACGCTTTGCATCATCGTCCGGGTCGTCTTGGCGGTGCTGGGCCTGCCGATCAGGCTGTCGATGATCGGCGCCTCGATCTTCTACCTGCTGGTTGCCGGGCTCGACCTCGGCACTGCCGCCGAGCAGATCCTCAATGGGCTCTTCAACAGCAGCCGTCATCGGCCCGATCATTCCAACCATCGATTCCGATGGTGATCTACGCGCTGGTATCAGACACGTCGATCGGCAATCTCTTTCTCGGCGGGGTGGCCCCCGGCCTGCGCTCGGCCTGGCCTTCATGGCCACCAACGCCTTCATCTCGCAGCGCCGAAACTAGCCGGTTGAGCCGCCGGTGCCGATGCGCGAGATTCCGCGCATCGCGCTCGACGCGTTGCCGGCATTGATGCTGCCCGTCGTGTTGCTGTTCGGCATCGGTGCGTGAGGCCGTGCCCTTCATCGGCATGGCCATCGTCGTGCTGGCGGTCATCGTGCTCAATCCCGAAACCGTGTTGTGGCTTCCACGTGTGATGGGCTACAAGGGATAGCGGGCTATTGCTGCAAGAGTACACACCCATGACCAAGCCGCTTTACATACTGAACCGGCCGAATCTCAACCGCCTTGGCAAACGCGAGCCCGCGATCTACGGCAAGACCACGCTGGCCGAGATCGAAGCGCAGTGCCGCGACGAAGCCGGGCCGGTGCCGGTGGAGTTTCGCCAGTCGAACAGCGAGGCGCAGCTGATCGATTGGATTCACGTGCAGGCGATCCAGAACCCGATTGGTCGGGGCTTGCGTTCGCGTCCTGGGCGGCCACAGGGAAGGCTGACAGCCGCCGCTGCACTGGCATGATTCAATCACGCGTCGGCTGGCCGCGCCCGATGGCGTCGGCCCGGCAGATGCCCAACGCAGACCAAGCACCGGATTCAGCTGAGGCCGGTGCCAACCTCGGAACCTTGACTGACCCATGCTCGACATTGCCGCAACCTGCCTGACCCTCACTGCGGTACTGGCGTATCTGAACCATCGCTTCGTGCGCCTGCCCACCACCATCGGTGTGATGGTCATTGCACTCTTGTTGTCGCTGCTGATCGTGGCACTCGACGTCGCTGGCGTCTCGCATGCGCTGCGTGACTATGAAGAGTCGTTCGTGCGTTCGATCGACTTCTCCGGTGTCTTGATGCAGGGCATGTTGTCGCTGCTGCTTTTCGCGGGCGCGCTGCACGTGGACCTGAGCGAGCTGAAGGCGCTGCGCTGGCCCGTGGCGTCGCTGGCGCTGGTGGGTACGCTGGTGTCGACGCTGATCGTCGGCTACGTACTCTGGGCCGCGCTCCCGTGGGTCGGCCTGCAATTGCCGCTGATGTATTGCCTGCTCTTTGGTGCGCTGATCTCGCCCACCGATCCGATCGCGGTCATGGGCATCCTCAAGTCGGCTCACGCACCGAAGAACCTCGAACTCGTGATCGCCGGTGAATCGCTTTTCAACGACGGGGTCGGTGTGGTCATCTTCGCGCTGCTGCTGGGCATGCTCGGCGGCGGCAGCACACCCACGCTGGCTTCGGCGCTGGCGCTGCTGGCACGCGAGGCCGGGGGCGGCATCGCGTTCGGCGTGGTGCTGGGCTACCTCACCTACCGGCTGCTCAAGAGCGTGGACGAATACCAGGTCGAGGTGCTGCTGACGCTCGCCACCGTGACCGGTGGTTACGCCCTGGCGAACCGCCTGCATGTCTCCGGGCCGCTGGCGATGGTGGCGACCGGCCTGATCATCGGCAACCAGGGGCGCGCGCTGGCCATGAGCGACACGACCCGGCGTTACGTCGACATGTTCTGGGAACTGCTGGACGAGATCCTCAACGCGGTGCTGTTCGTGCTGATCGGCATGGAAGTCTTGCTGATCGCTTTTTCACCTTCGGTGCTGCTGGCCGGCACCCTGGCCATCGGTGTGACGCTGCTGGCCCGGCTGTTCAGTGTGGGGCTGCCCGTGGGCTTGCTCGGTGGCCACTTCGGCCTGCCGCGAGGGGCTTGGCGTGTACTGACCTGGGGCGGCCTGCGCGGCGGCATCTCGGTCGCGCTGGCGCTGTCGCTGCCGATGGGCGAACACCGCGACACGGTGCTCGCGCTGACCTACTGCGTGGTGGTGTTTTCGATCCTCGTTCAGGGCCTGAGCATCGGGCGGGTGGTGCGCGTATCGTCCTGACAGGGCTGTCGGCGCAGCGCGTGCGTTGGGACGCAGAGTCTCGATGTCCGCGGCCCGTGGCGAAACAACATTTGTTGCAATGTATAATGATGTCACCATGAACTTGCACTCCCCGTCGCCACGACCCGACAGACCACGATGCCCTTGAAGACCGTACGCCTCCAACTACGCTTCCTGGTGCCGCTGGTGGTGGTGCTGATCGTCGCGTCGTATCTGGCCGTGCCACTGATGGACCAGGTGACGCTGCGCTGGTTCAGCCGCGACCTGAACAGCCGCGGCGTGGTGGTCGCGAATGCCTTGTCAGACTCCGTCGCAGAAGCGCTCATGGCGGGCAAGGCAGCGCGGCTGCAGCCCTTGTTCGATCGCACGATGCAAGACGAACGCTTGTTCGCGCTGGGCCTGTGCAGCCCGGCGGGGCAACTGCTGCAGCGGACCGACCGGTTCCCTGCCAGCTTGTCCTGCGCACAAGCCTACGACGTGGCCGGCGAAGCAGAACCGCGGCTGGCGCTCCCCGGCGGCGCCGTGCACGTGGGCGTGCACGACGTGATGGGGCAAGCGCCGACGCCGCCGCTCGTGCGCGACAGCCCGGCACCTGAGGCATTGCCCGACAACGGCACGCCCAGCGTGGTGCCGGCAGCATCGGCCGCGGAGCCCATGTCGGCGCCGGTGCTGATGGGGCGGCTGGTGTTGCTGCACGACATGAGCTTCATCGAACGCCGCAGCCAGGACACGCGCCGCTACCTCATCGGCCTGATCGCCGGCCTGGGGTTGGTGATTGCGCTCATCACCATGGTCGTGGCGCAACTGAGCTGGCGTGGCTGGGTCAACGGTGCGCGCGCGCTGATGCGGGGCGAAGGCTTGCTCAGCCCCATGCTGTCGGGACCGTCGTCGGCGCCTGAGCTGGCCCCGTTCGCGGCCGACCTGCGCGCCCGCCTGCGCGACATGGAAGACGAGTTCCGCCGCGCCCAAGGCCCTGCGATGGAGTGGACCGCCGAGCGCCTGCGCACGCTGCTGCACACCCAGCTTGCCGGCGACCAGGTGATCGTGGTCTCGAACCGCGAGCCCTACATCCACGAGCGCGACGCCGACGGCATTGTCGTGAAGCGCCCGGCGAGCGGCCTGGTCACGGCGGTCGAGCCCGTCATGCGCGCTTGTTCGGGCACCTGGATCGCGCACGGCAGCGGCAGCGCCGACCGCGAGGTGGTTGACGCCGGCGACCGCGTGCTCGTGCCGCCCGGCCAGGACGACTACTGGCTGCGCCGCATCTGGCTCACGGCTGAAGAAGAGCAGGGCTACTACTACGGTTTCGCCAACGAAGGCATGTGGCCGCTGTGCCACGTGGCCCATGTGCGGCCGGTGTTCCGCGAATCCGACTGGGAAGCTTACAAGGCCGTCAACCAGCGCTTTGCCGACGCGGTGGTGGCCGAGGCGCGCAGCGAAGACCCGGTGGTGCTGGTGCAGGACTACCACTTCGCGCTGCTGCCGGCGATGGTGCGCGAGAAGTTGCCCCAGGCCACCATCCTGACCTTCTGGCACATCCCCTGGCCGAACCCGGAATCGTTCGGCATCTGCCCGTGGCGCCGCGAGATTCTGGAAGGCATGCTGGGCAGCACGATCCTCGGGTTCCACACACGCTTTCACTGCAAGAACTTTCTCGAGACGGTCGACCGCTACCTCGAGGCACGCATCGAGCACGAGCATTCGACCATCGCCTTTCGCGAGAAGGAGACGCTGGTCGAGAGTTACCCGATCTCCATCGAATGGCCGGCAGAACGCGCCGTGGCGGCCTGGCCCAGCGTGGCCGATTGCCGCCAGCGTGTCATCGAGCGGCTGGGCCTGCCGGCCGACGCCTGCCTGGCCGTGGGCGTGGACCGTTTCGACTACACCAAGGGCATTCTCGAACGACTCAACGCGGTCGAGCGCCTGCTCGAAAAGTGGCCGCAATGGATCGGTCGTTTTGTCTTCATTCAAGTGGCCGCACCCACGCGCGCGGCGCTCGACGAATACCGCAGCTTCCAGGAGCGCATCGAGCGCGTCACCGAACGCATCAACAAGCGCTTCGGCCGCCCCGGCTACCAGCCGGTGCACCTGCTGGCCACGCACCATGAACACGACGCGGTGACCGAATTGTTTCGGGCCGCCGATGTCTGTGTCGTGACCAGCCTGCACGACGGCATGAACCTGGTGTGCAAGGAATTCGTGGCGGCGCGCGACGACCTGCAGGGCGTGCTGATCCTGAGCCGCTTTGCCGGCGCCGCGCGCGAACTGGACGAAGCCTTGATCGTGAACCCGTACCACGTGGAAGAAACCGCCGACGCGCTGAACCGTGCCGTCACCATGCCCGTGGCCGAGCAGCGCGAGCGCATGGCCAGCCTGCGCAGCACCGTGCGCGAATACAACGTCTTCCGCTGGGCCGGGCGCATGCTGGCCGATGCTGGCAGGTGGCGCCTGCGAGCGCGCATCGAAGCGCGCGTCAAGCGCCATCAGATCGGCTGATGAACACGATGCAGTATCTCTTCACCCCCGAGGGCGAGGCCGCCCTGAGCACCTTGCTGAAATTGCAGCCTCTGATGGCCTTCGACTTCGACGGCACGCTCGCGCCCATCGTGGCGCGGCCCGACGACGCCCGCATTTCGGTCGCGGTCGCCACCCGTATGACGGCCTTGGCGGCGCGGCTGCCTGTGGCCATCGTCACCGGCCGCGGCGTGGCCGATGTGCGCGAGCGCCTGCGCTTCGAGCCGCAGTTCATCGTGGGCAACCACGGTGCCGAAGAGGACGCCGGTTCCGCGACACCGGCCACGCGGGCCGGCGCGCTCGACGGGCTTCGAGAGGCCCTGCGCGCGCAGGCTGCGTCGCTTCAGGCGGCGGGCGTGGTGGTGGAAGACAAGGGCCTGTCGATGGCGCTGCACTACCGTTTGTCGCGTGATCGCCCACAGGCGCAGGAAGTGATCAACGAGTTGTTGCAGCCCGTCTCCGCGGGCTTGCACATCTTCGCCGGCAAGATGGTCGTCAATGCGGTGGCCGCCGATGCGCCCGACAAGGCGCGCGCCGTGCACGCGCTGGTGGCTCGCCTGGGCGTTGCGGCAGCGTTTTTTGCCGGCGACGACGTCAACGACGAACCGGTGTTCACCTCGGCGCCGGCCCATTGGTTGACCTTGCGCATCGGTCGCGAAGACCCGGCCTCGCGAGCCCGGTTCTGTCTTGAGGGTCAGCACGAAATGGCGATGTTCCTCGAGCGGGTGCTGTCAAACCTGTCGTGAGTCGTTGACGATCTCTCGCCGGCTCCGCGCTGCCAGGCGTGCCGGTTGAGCGGCTCGGCGCCTTGAGCGAACCGAGTATATTTGTTAAAATGTAAATTCCTGATCGTCCTGTTCGAAGCAACACGAGCGACTCGCCTGTGCCGGCTTCCACAACCACCTTTGGAGGCTCCCCAATGACCCACGCCAGGACAAGCGCTCTGCTCACCACCTTGGCCGCCCTGCTGGGCGCCTGCAGCAGCACGCCAACGGCGCCGCCGGCGGCACCGATGAGCACTGCCAACGTGGCAGCAGCGCCGGCGACGACGCCGCGGCCGATGGCTTCGTCTTCCAATGTCGCCACGGTGACGCTGCCCGCTTACCTCGACCCCAAGAGCCGCATCAACACCGAGCGCAGCGTGTACTTCGACTACGACGACTTCGCGGTGGAGCAGAACTACCGCGCCCTGATCGAGCGGCACGCCAGTTTCCTGGCGTCGAAACCGGCGCTCGCGATCAAGATCGAGGGCAATTCCGACGAACGCGGCGGGGCGGAATACAACCTCGCCCTGGGTCAGAAGCGGGCCGACGCGGTCTTGCGTTCATTGAAGATCTACGGCGTGAAGGAATCGCAGATGGAGGCCGTGAGCTGGGGTGAAGGCAAACCGAAGGCCAGCGGTCACGACGAGACGGCCTGGGCACAAAATCGGCGCGCCGACCTGCAGTACCCGGCCCGCTAGGCTTTCGCTTAGCCAAGACCTGCCTGCATCCGCCCGCCAGGCTCACAAGATTTCGTGATGGCCAGCAAGAAGCTCATCAACCACTCGACGGAGACCGTCGGCCCCCCCGCCGATCTGGCGGCGGGCGAGCCTGCGGTTCGTGTGCTGCGGCGATTCCGCCTCGTCTTCAATGCCGTCAAGACACACTTCCAGCAGGTCGAAAAGAGGGCTGGTGTTGGCGGCGCCCAGCTGTGGGCGCTCAGCGTGATTCGTGCGCATCCCGGCATGGGCGTGAACAGGCTCGCGGCCGCGATGGATGTGCATCAAACCACCGCCAGCAACCTCGTCAAGGCCTTGGTAACGGCAGAGATGATCGCCGCCGAGAAGAACGGGCTGGACCGCCGCGCGGTCCAGCTTCGCATCCTGCCGCGCGGAACCCGGGTGCTGCGCAAGGCCCCCGGGCCTTTTGCCGGCGTATTGCCCGAGGCTCTGGCCAGGCTGGACGCCAAGACGCTCGAGCGAATGGATCAAGACCTCGCGCTGCTGATCGCGGCCCTGCATGCCGACGAGCGGGGCGCCGGCATTCCGCTGGCGCAGATGTAGCGTCGACCCACGCTGTGGCGCCGGCACCCGACGGGCGGGCGGTGCATCAGTTGGCCGCGGCCGTCATCGCTGACCCCGGGGTCTGATGTGAATGACGAGTTTGCCGCCCTCACGTTTTTCGAACTCGCGGATGCGCACAATCACCGCCTGAGTCAACACATGCCCGGCCGCCAGCATCAGCACGCCGGTGGTCGAAATCAAGTCCTTGGCCAGCACCATGTCGGCTTCGATCTCGGCCGAACTCATGGCGATGTCGGCCGTGACCTTGGCGCGTGCGGGTTCGGTGATGTGCAGGAAGACGTCGACGATCTCCGGGTCGAACTGGCTGCCGCGGCCGTGGCGGATCACGGTCCGCGCCTCCTGCACGGTCAGCGGGTTTTCGGACAGATGACCGTTCTGCAGGTCATCGAAGGTGTCGGCGATGCTCAGGACCCGTGCCCCCATCGGGATGTCGGCGCCGGCACGCTTGTCCGGGAACCCCTGGCCGTCGAAGCGCTCGTGATGCGAGCGGATCACTGCGGCCACCGGCTGCAGCTCTTCCAGCGGCATCAGCGCCTGCTCGCCGATCGTGGGGTGGCGGTGATACAGGGCCAGTTCCTCGGCGCTGTAGCGTGCAAAGCTCTTGGCCAGCAAGGCATCGGGCACGCCGATCAGGCCGATGTCGTGCAACAGCCCGGCGACGAAGATCCGTTGCACGTCGTCGTCAGAGCAACCCATTGCCTTGGCCAGCTTGCTGGCCGTGTCGGCCACCCGTCGGCCATGTCCGGCCAGGCGCCCGGCACGCAGCTCGAGCAGCCCCGAAAACACCTTGATCGAGGTGAGGTAGCTGCGCTTGACCCTGTCGTGGGCCAGCGTGAGCTCGGCCGTGCGCTGCTGCACGCGCTCTTCGAGCAAGCTGTTGGCGTCGCGCAGTTGCAGGTTCTGTTGCTGGGTCAGCAGCTCGAGCCTTTGTTTTTCGCGCTCAAGCGTCAGCAGGTCCAGCCCTTGCCGCACCGTCGCCCGAAGTTCCACCTCGTTCCAAGGCTTGTTCAGGTAGCGAAAGATCCCGCCCCGGTTGATGGCAGCCACCGTCTCGCTCATGTCGGCGTGACCAGTCAGCAAGATCCGGATCGAGCCCGGCCAGCGCTGGCTGATCTGCTCCAGCAATTGAGCGCCGTCGATGCCCGGCATGCGCATGTCGGAGATGACCAGGTCGACGTTTTCGCGCGCCAGCGTTTCCAGCGCTTCGGCGCCGCCGCCGGCGCTCAGGATGTGCCAGCCCTCGGTTCTGAGCGTGCGCCTCAGCGCCGACAGGATATTGGGTTCGTCGTCGACGCACAGCACCGTCCAGGGCGGCGCAGCGCCGGGCGCCGCCGGCTCGCCCGGGTCGGCCAGCCTCAGCGGGAGCGGCGCCGCGTCGAACATCACTGGTCCTGGCCGATCGGGAGGGTCACGCGGAATCGCGTGCCGCGGCCGACTTCGCTGTCGACCTCGATGCGGCCGCCGTGCTTCTTGACGATGCCGTACGACAGCGACAGCCCGAGCCCGGTTCCCTTGCCAACCGGTTTGGTCGTGAAGAACGGGTCGAAGATGCGCTTCAGGTTCTCGCTCGGTATGCCACCACCGTCGTCTTCGATCTCCACCCACACTTCTTCGCTTTCGGTGCCGGTGCGCACGGTGATCGTGCCGCGCTCCTTGTGCACCGCGTGCGCGGCGTTGACCAGCAGGTTCATGAAGACCTGGTTCAGCTCGGACGGCAGGCAGCGCACATTGGGCAAGGTCCCGTATTGCTTGACCACGTCGGCCTTGTACTTGATCTCGTTGTTGACGATGTTCAAGGTCGAGTCGATGCCCTTGTGCAGGTTGACCCACTCCCACTCGCGGCGTGTGTCGACGTGCGAGAAGTCTTTGAGGTCCTGCACGATCTTGCGGACCCGATCGATGCCTTCGCGCGTCTCGCCCATCAGCGTCGGGATGTCGTCCTTGAGGTACTCGAACTCGACCTCCGCGCGCAGCGCCGCGAGCCGCGCGGCCGCGGGTGTACCGGCCAGAAGCGATTCGCACTCTTCGTAGGCCGCCAACATCCGGAACACGTCGGCCAGGTATTTGTCGAGCGTGCCGAGGTTCGAGAAGATGTAGCCGATCGGGTTGTTGATCTCGTGTGCCACGCCGGCCGCGAGCTGCCCGATCGACGCCAATTTCTCGGATTGAACCAGCTGCTCCTGCGCCGTTGACAAGCGGCGGTTGAGCTCGGTGAGTTCTTCGTTGGCGCGCAGCAGGTCGTCCACCTGCTGCGCTGACCACAGAGTGGGGCGAGCTGCGGCGTGCGCCGGACCGGGGTCGGTTGTGGGCGCGCTCACAGTGCCAAGGCCTCGCACAAGCCGGCAACGCCCGCCGCGGTCGTATCGAGCACGGCGAGGTATTGCGGCACCGACAGCGTCAGCCGGTCCCATGCACTCACCTCGGTGCTTGGCACCGTCTCGTTCGCACCCTGCGATGGGTCGAGCCCATGGGCGATGGCGTCGGCGACATGCACCACGTCGGTCAGCGTCGGTTTGGCGCTCGCCGTTCGGGTCGGCATATGGTGGTGTTCGATGGCGGACACGACCGATGCCGGGAAGTGCCAATACGTCGCGAGCAGCACGCCGGCGCCGATGTGGTCGGCGCCCAGGATCTCGCGCTCCGCGTCCAGAGCGGGCACATCGGCGTCGCGGGCGTAGCGCAGGGCCCGACCCATCTCTGCCGGGAACTGCACGGCCAGCGCGAGCCGCCCGATGTCGTGCAGCAGGCCGGCCGTGAAGGCCAGGTTTTCATCCATCCGGAGCTGAACCGCCAGGCCGCGTGCCGCAATCGCCGTGGCGATGGCGTGCCGCCAGTAGGTGCCGAACTCGAACTCCGGGCAGGTGGTGGTGGAGAAGCGCGTCGCGACCGCGGCCGTTGTCAACAACGAAGAGACGGTGCGCAGGCCGATGACGTTGATCGCGTTTCGAATCGTCCCGATCCGACCCGGCACGCCATAGAAGGCCGAATTGGCGATCCGAAGCGTCTGGGCCGCGAGCGCCTGGTCGCGTTCGATGCGATCAGCCACAGCGGCCGCGCTCACCTCTTCGTCGCGCAACAGCGTCATCACGTCGAGCACGACCTGCGGCAGGCTGGGCAGCTCGCGGAGCTTGCGCCGCAGCTCTTCGATATCGATGTGCGCCGGCTTCGGCACTTGCACCGCGGGGCGCGCCGCGGCGCGCGTTTCCAGGAGGGCACCATGCACGTCGGCACGCTGCCGCAACACATGCAGCAGTGGGTGAACCTGGCCGGCCCGGAGCGAATGCCTGAACAGCCATGACAGGCGTTGCGCGCCGGTCGATGGGGGCGCCACGTCGCCCGGCCCGGGGGCGAGGTCGGCCGCAGGGCTCCGAGCAGCGGAAAGATCGATCGATTGCATCATTCAAAGTACCTCGGCAAGGGCTTGCGGGACCAGCAGAACCAGTTGCCCTCGCATCGCTCCGCCTCCATTCAGCGACCGTGTCAACACAGTGAAGCGCCGACCGGCGAACGCGACACCGTGCGCTTCGCTCGAGGCTTCTCCGACGGCCATCAACAACTCGTTCGGGAGCACCTCGCGCAGCGGTCGGCCGAGCATCGCGGCCGCGCCGGGCAGCAGGGCTTCGGCCTCGCGGTTGACGAAGGCGAGCGTGCCGTCCGCGGCGCTGCCCAGAACCGGCGCGGGCAACGAATCGAGCGCGTCGCGCATGCTGCCGGTCGACGTCGCAAGAAGGTCGGCCTGTTCCCGCTGTTGCGAGACGGCGAGCTCGAGGCGCGCATTGAGTTCGATGAAGTCGGCGTTCGCGCTTTCGATCTGGCGCGCTAGGCGCCGGTTTTCGTCGGCCATGTCTTTCTGGCGGAACGCCTCGGCCACATGGCCGCGCAGCCGCTCGTCGTCCCAGGGTTTGGTGAGGAACTTGTAGATCGCGCCTTCGTTCACCGCGTCGATGATCGACTGCAACTCGGTGTAGCCGGACAACACCATGCGAATCGAATCGGGGTACAGCTCCTTGGCCCGCCGCAGCAGTTCGACGCCGGTCATTCCGGGCATGCGTTGGTCGGAAACGATCACGTCGACCTCGGTCTCGGCCAGCCGTTGCAGGCCTTCGGCCGCGCCGCAGGCGGTGATGATGTTGTAGCCGTCGCGGCGCAGCAGGCGCTTGAGCGACGCCAGGATGTTCTCTTCATCGTCGACCAGCAGCAGCGTGCGGGTGCGACGCACCCGCGTGATGTAGCGCTCGGGCAGGCGTCGCCCTTCCTTGAGCAGCTCAGCGAACCCATCGGCGGCCAGCGGGTGGCTGAACAGATAACCCTGAATCAGGTCGCAGCGGTTCGCGGCGAGCAGGCTGAGCTGGCCTTCGGTCTCGACGCCTTCGGCCAGCACCTTCATCTGCAGGCCGTGCGTCATGGTGATGATGGCCCGTGTGACCGAGACATCTGCGGGCGCGGCCGTCACGTCGTGAACGAACGCGCGGTCGACCTTGACGACATCGATAGGCAGGCTGCGCAGGCAGCTCAGGCTCGAAAAGCCGGTGCCGAAGTCGTCGAGCGAGATCTCGATGCCCATCGCCCTGATCTCACGCAGCACCGCCGCCGCATGGGCAACGTCTGCCATCGCGGTGCTTTCGGTCAGCTCGATGCCCAGGCAGGCCGGGTCTGCGCCGGTTTCGAGCAGGACAGACTGCACATGACGCGCCAGGTCGGGGCGTTGCAACTGCGCCGGCGAGAGGTTGACGCCGATGCGAACCGCGGGCAAGCCCTCTTTGCGCCACGCAACCATCTGCTCGCAGGCGCGCCGCAGCACCCAGTCGCCAAGTTCCGCGATCAGCCCCGAGCGCTCGGCAATCGGGATGAATTCCACCGGCGACACGGAGCCCAGCTCGGCTGAGGTCCATCGCAGCAGCGCTTCGGCGCCGACGATCCGGCCATCAGACAGGTCGACCTGTGCCTGGTAGTGCAGCATCAGTTCGTCGTTTGCAAGAGCCTGGCGCAGCGCCGACTCGAGCCGCATCTCGCGCAGCGCACGCGTACCGGATTCGGGTTTGAAGAAAACGATGTCGAACGCGTGCGCCGCGTTCAAACGTGCCGTCTGCGCCCGCTCCAGCAACTCGGCCGGCGCTTGCCCGTCGCCCGGGAACGAAGCAATGCCGATCACGCACTGCGGGTAGACGTCGGTGCTGCCGAGGCGGACCGGCATCTTCAGGATGTCGCGCAGGGCCTCGGCGCGTGCGAGCACGGTGGCATCGTCGGAGCCGACGCCGCTCTCGAGCATCAGCGCGAACTCGGTGTCGCCGAGGTGCGAAGCGCTCTCGCCGTCGCGCCGGGCTTGTTGCAGCCGCGCGGCCAGCGCCATCGCCAGCATGTCGCCGGCACCAAAGCCCATCTTGGACTTGACCTCGGCGATGCGCGCGACATCGATGGTCAGCAGCGTGATCGTGCGGGACTCCCAGCGCGCCGCGTGCATGGCGACATCGAGCTGGTCGAGGAACGCGGCGCGGTTGGGCAGGCCGGTCACTTCGTCGTGGGTGGCGAGTTCCTGCACGCGCATTTCGGCCTCGCGTTGTGCCGTGATGTCCTGCAACAGCGCGACACCTCGAAGCCCCGGCGCGCCGTCGATCCGATCTTCGACCTGGCCGCGGTGCAACACGATCATCCGGCGCCCGTCGGGGCCGCGGATGCGGTGCTGGAACTCGAAGGGTTCGCCCGGCACGGCGTTGTGCCAGATGCCTGCCACGAAGGCCTTTTCGTCGTCGGGCACCCAATCGAGCGTGTCGATGTGCGCTTCGGAGACTGCCGACTCGGGCAGCCCGATCAGTTGACGCATCCCGCTCGACAACAGCACCTGCCCTTCGGGAAGCAAGACGTCGAACGAGCCGGAACGGCACAAGGACTCGGTGCGGGCCAGCATGTCGGCGTTCCAGCGCGCCTGCAGCAACGCGGTATTGAGTTCGGTGATGTCGAACAGCGTCACCAGCACGGCCGGCCTACCGGCCAGGTCGGTCCGGCGGGCAAACACCCGGGCATCGAACTCGCTGCCATCGCGGCGCAGGCAGCGCATCTGGCCGGGCCGGCCCTCCTTGCCTGCCAGGCGCCTGTCGACCACCGCTTGGGTATGAACGCGGAATGCTGGCGCCGTCGTGATGGAGTGCGGCTGGCCGATCAGTTCGTGGGCCGGCCAGCCGACCAGCTCGGCGAGCATCTCATTGGCGTAGGCGATGCGATCGTCCTGCACGACGAACAAGCCCGTTTGCGCTTGCTCGACCAGCCGGTACGAGTCCGGGCCGGACAGTGGCGCGTCGAGCTCTGCTTCGGTCATGGCGGATGGCGACATGGCGGCTGACCATGCAAAGTAGGACTGAGGGGATTCGAACGATGAAGCCGCGCGCACGTGGCTACGCGGAATCAAAGTTCATGGTAGCCAGGGAGAGGCCGAGGGAGCACCGGAAAAACGGGGCAAAGACGCGGCAGTTGTCGACATACGTCGGCTCCGGCGCGTTTGTGGGTGGTCGCTATCCCCGGTCCACTCTCACGCTTGAGCCGAGCCGGCGTCGGGCGCCGGCCTCTCCTTGCACATCGCGCCGCAAATCACTTCGCACATCGCCTCGACCATGTCGAGCACCTGCTCGAAGCCTTCGGCGCCGCCGTGGTACGGGTCGGGCACACCACCCGGCGGCACGCTGGCACCGAACTCGGCCGCACGCCGCAGCTTGTGCTGCAGTGGCGGCGGGCACAGCCGGCTCAGCTGCACGTGGTGGCCGGCGTCCATCGCGATCACCCAGTCGAAGTATTCGAAGTCGCGCCGCGCGAAGTGGCGCGCGCGTTGCGCCGAAATGTCGTAGCCGCGGCGCTGCGCGTGCTCTGCGCTGCGCGGGTCGGGCGGTGCACCGGCGTGCCAGCCTTCCAGGCCGGCCGAGGCCACCTCGATGCGGCCGGCCAGCCCGCGCTGCACGGCCATCTGCCGCAGCACGCCTTCGGCAGTGGGGCTGCGGCAGATGTTGCCGGTGCAGACGAAAAGAATGCGCTGGGGCATGGCGTGTGCCGCTTGCGGGCGCCGGCCGTCAGTACGTCAGCTCAAGGTAGACGAGCTCGTTGTTCGCCACCGGCCACGCGCGGCCCACGATGCGCTCGCCGTTGAACTCGCCGGCCACGGCGCGGCCGGCGCCTTCAGTGAGTTTCAGCTTCGAGCTCGACACACCCGCCGTGCCTTGGGGCACCCCAGGCGGAGCCTTGCCGTCGAGGCTGATCTGATCGCGCGGCAAGCCGAAGTAACCGCGCGGCCGCTCGAGCGTGACGATGGCGGCAGCGCCCTTGTCGGCATCGGCGATGCGTGCGGGGCGCAGCCCCACCACGTTCGAAGAGCGTGGAAACGGCGAGCGGTAGACGTGCGTCGTGGCGTAGCCGGCGGCCGTGATCACGAACTCGTAGCGCGCTTCCGGGCTGCCCGTGAAAGGGCCCCATCGGCCGTCGGCGCCGATCGTCTTGCGGTACAGCGCGGCGCCAACACGCTCGCCGGTCTCGGCATTCGTTGCGAACACTTCGACCGTGGCCCCGGCCAGCGGCAGGTTGTTGGCGTAGCTGCCCTGGGTGTTGTTCAGCCCCAGCCCGCTGAGTTTTCCGTCGAGCACCACCTGCGCTTGCGGCGTGATGGCCAACGTGGCCGGCGGCTTGCCGGTGATGAAGCGGTAGCCCTGCTCGAAGGCCTTGGCGCTGAACGAGGTTTCGCGGTGGTCGATGCCGGCGATCACCACGTTTTCTGCGCCCTTGAGTTCGGGCCCGGCCGCGGTGACATTCGTGGCCTTGCCTTTCTGGCCGATCCACACGCCGTCGGCCTGCGCGAACTTGTCGTTGTTGTCGGAGCGCACCGTCAGCCACTTCACGCCAGCGGTCACTTCGTTGCCGCCCATCGAAGGCGCGTTGTTCAGTGCCATCAGAAAAGGCCCGCTGCCGTTGAATTCGCTGTTGGGCAGAAAGGCTTGATGCGCCCAGACACCATGGTTCGGCGTTCCGCCAAGGATGGCGTGCGACACCTTGTTGGCGCCACCGCCGTTGGCGATGTAGTTGCGAATGGCGTTGCCGCCGCGCGAGTTGCCCATCAGCACCACCTTCGTGGCGCCGGTGGCTTTGAGTACCTTGTCGACCTCGGCCGAGAGGTACTGCATGTGCTCGGCGGTCGAGCTGCGGCCGTCTTGCGTTTTGCCGTCGTCTTCGCGGGCCAGCGGGTAGGGCAGGTCGATCGCGTGCAAACGTTCGCGCGGCCAGCCGTTCGATTCGAAGCGCCAGATCGTGGTGGTCCAGAGCGCGGCCGAGTCGCCATTGCCGTGCACGAACACGATCGGTGCTTGCGACGGGTTGGAACTGTTGGACGTGGGGCTGGTGGCGCAGGCGCTGAGCAGCGCGGCCGCGGCGGCGCCCAGCAGTAGCAGACGGCGTGAAAACAGCGAGGTCATGGTGGCAGGGCTCCGGCGTTCAGGAAGCTGCAGATTCTCGAAGATCGCGCGCGGCCGGCAAGTGCGGCAGACCCGGGGTGTTCAAGCCGCTCGCGGCATGCACGGCACGCAGCACGGCAATCGCCATCACGTCGGCCGCGAGTGCGCCGATCAGCGTGAGGTTGGCGCTGTCGCGTGCTGCGCCGTTCGTGCCGGTGGCCAGCGCGAAGATGGTGTCGCCGTCGCCCATCGTGTGCACCGGGTTGATGCTGCGCGCAAAGCCGTCGTGCGCCATCTGCGCCATCTTGTTGGCCTGCGCTTTGGTGAGCACCGCGTCGGTCGCGACCACGCCGAGCGTGGTGGCGGCGCCGGGTTGCAGGCGCGCAGGCACGTCGCCGCGCCGCAAGGCCTGCATCGTGCCGAGCAAACTGCTGCCGTCGGCGCTGCGCGCGCCGGCCACGGGCTGGCCTGTGGCCGGGTCGATCACGTCGCCGATGGCGTTGACGGCCACGAGCGCTGCGACCGTGACGCCACCGACCGTGACCGATGCGCTGCCCAGGCCGCCGCGCATTGCCCGGCCGATGCCGAACAACTTGCCGACCGCAGCGCCGGTGCCGGCGCCCACATTGCCTTGCGGCACCGGCTCGGTGGTGGCGGCTTCACAGGCGGCGTAGCCCGAGTCGGCGTCGGGGCGGATCTTCGGGTCGCCAACCCACAGGTCGAACAGGATCGCCGCCGGCACGATCGGCACGCGGGCCGGGCCCACGGCCACGCCGAAGCCGCGCTCGTCGAGCCAGCGCATCACGCCGCCCGCGGCGTCAAGGCCGAAGGCACTGCCACCCGCCAGCATCACCGCGTGCACCTTCTCGACCGCGTTGAGCGGCGACAACAGTTCGGTCTCGCGCGTGCCCGGCGCGGCGCCGCGCACGTCGACACCGGCGACCGCGCCTTCGGGCGCGAGGATCACGGTCACGCCGGTCGGCCGGCGCGTGTCGGTGAAGTGCCCGACGCGCAGGCCGCGCACGTCGGTGAGGCTGTCGGTGGGTTCGCTCACGTCGTTCGGGTCTCGTCAGGCAGGTCGGCGACGCAGGTCAGCGGGCGAGGTAGAGCTTGCGCGCGGCCACCGCCTGATCGGCGTAGTTGCTGAACAGGCCGTCGATGCCCATCTCCAGAAACTGGCGGAATTCGCTCGCGGCAAGCACGGCATCGGGCTGCGCGAAGGTCCAGCCGTGCACCTGCAGGCCGGCCGCATGGGCCTGGTCGATGAAGGCCTTTGTCACGGGGAACTTCTTGTTGCCGATGTTCACGCCGATGCCTTCGCAAAACGTGGCCACATCGTCGAGCGCCAGCTGCGCCCCGCCACGGACGCCCAGACGCGCTGTGCCGTCGGGCAGCACGACGGCGCTGCCGAGCAGCACCAGCGGCAGTTCCAGGTCGAGCGCACGCAGCTTGGTGTCGAGGCTGCGCACCGTGGCTTCGCTGAACGACTGGACGAAGACGGTGCCGGGCGCTTCGCCATAGCCGCTGCTTTGCAGCGCCGCGATGATCTTGTCTTCCATCACCGGGTCGGCCTGCTTCGCTTCGGGGTAGATGCCCACCGGGCGGCTCTGTGCCTTGGCGAGCGTGATCACTTCGGCCAGCGTCGGCACGCGCAATTCGGGCTGCGCAGGCGTGAAGCCGGGGTAGGTGGCTGACGCGGTACCGGTCGGCTGTACGGTCAGCGTGCGGATCTCGGCCAGCGTGAAGTCGGCGACCTTGTAGCCGCCGTTGCGCTGGGCGAACAGCGCCGCAACGTTGGTGGTGCGCTGCAAGCTGTCGTCGTGGATCGCGACGAGCTCGCCGTCGCTCGTGAGTTGCAGGTCGGGCTCGATGAAGTCGGCACCGAGCCGCACGGCCAGCTCATAACCGGCCAGCGTGTGCTCGGGCAAGTAGCCGCTGGCACCGCGGTGCGCGATGACGATGGGCTCGGCCGCATGCGCAAGTGGCGCGGCCAGCAGGCCGGCCAACAGCCAAGATGCCAGCCTCGTGGTCACGCTGCGTTCAGACCAAGACGCTGGGGGGTTGCATCAAGCAAAAACACCGGCGGTGGTTTGCATGCGCGCCGACACCTCGCCGAGCTGGTGCATGGTGTCGCCGTAGCTCATCTCCATCACCGTCAGGCGTTTGAAGTAGTGGCTCGCGATGTACTCGTCGGTCACGCCAATGCCGCCGTGCAGTTGAATGCACTGCTGGCCCACGAAGCGCATCGACTGGCCGAGTTGCAGCTTGGCCTGCGCCAGCGCGCGGCGGCGCGCGGGTGCCGGCTCGCCCAGCTTGAGCGTGGCGAAAAAGCTCATCGAGCGCGCCAGCTCCAGTTGCATCTTCACGTCGGCCATGCGGTGCCGCAGCGCCTGGAAGGTGCCGATCGCCACGCCGAACTGCTTGCGCGTGTTCATGTACTCGACGGTGACCGCAACGAGCTTGTCCATCGCGCCCACCGCTTCGGCGCAGAGCGCGGCGATGCCGATGTCGACAGCGTGTTCGAGCTCGGCGAAGGCCGGGCCCGCGGCGAGCAACTCGACTGCACCGGCTCCAGTCAGCGTGAGGTCGGCCGCGCAGGCGCCGTCTTGCGTGGGGTAGCCGCGCACGGCCACGCCCTTGTCGCCCTTGGAGACGAGGAAGAGGGCGATGCCCGATGCGTCGTCGACCGCGCCACTCACGCGTGCCGGCACGATGAACGCAGCGGCGTGCGCACCGGCTGGCACCATGCTCTTCTTGCCGTTGAGCTGCCAGGTGCCACCGACGTTCTTCGCGGTGGTCTCCACATGCGCAAGCCGGTAACGTGCCGCGCGCTCCTGGTGTGCCAGCACGACCAGTTCCTTGCCTTCGGCAATGCCCTGCAGCCAGGGCGCGGCCGAGGCTGCGTCGCCCGCGCTCAGCAGGTGGGTGGCGACGAGCGCGACCGGTGCGAAAGGTTCGAGCACGATGCCTCGCCCGAGCTCTTCCATCACCACCATCGCGTCGACCGGGCCGAAGCCCATGCCGCCGCTCGCTTCGGGCACTTGAAGACCGAGCAGGCCGAGGTCGGCCAGGTCTTTCCAGCTCGTCTTGGAGAAGCCGCCCTGTTTGACGATGCTGCGGCGCTGTTCGAAGGTGTAGGCCTTGTCGACCCACTTGCGCACCGAGTCGCGAAGCATTTCCTGGTCGTCGCTGAAATCGAAGTCCATGTTGCAGTCCTCTGCGTCTACTTTTCAACTGTCATTCTGGAACCCCTTCCCTCCTGGAGGGAAGGGGCAGGGGATGGGAGCAATCCTGTCGCGCATTGCGCGGACGGTGTTGGGCGTCAGCCCATCACTGTCTGCGCGACGATGTTGCGTTGAACTTCGTTCGAGCCACCGTAGATCGTGGTCTTGCGCATGTTGAAGTAGGTGCCGGCGAGCGGCGCGACAAAGGCAGCGCCGGCCAGGTCGCCCTGCCAGCCGGCTTCCATGGCTTCCCTGATGAAAGGCACGGCCGACGGGCCGGCAGCCAGCATCATCAGTTCGGAATAACGCTGCTGGATCTCGCTGCCGCGGATCTTCAACAGGCCGGCCACGTCAAGGCTCTGCTTGCCGCTCTTCTCGCCCGAGAGCACGCGCAGCACCATCATCTCGAGCGCGACCACCTCGACCTCGAGCTTGGCGATCTCGTCGCGGAAGCGGGTGTCGTCATACACCCCTTCGGACTTGGCGATGCGCTTGAGGCGCTCGAGTTCGCGCTTGGCGCGGTTCACGTCGGCGATGTTCGTGCGCTCGTGGGCCAGCAGGTGCTTGGCATACGTCCAGCCCTTGTTCTCTTCGCCGACCAGGTTGTCGGCCGGCACCTCGACGTTGTCGAACCAGACCTCGTTGACCTCGTGCTCACCGTCCATCGTGATGATGGGGCGCACGCTCACGCCGGGGCTCTTCATGTCTATCAACAGGAAGCTGATGCCGGTCTGCGGCTTGCCTTCGTTGCTGGTGCGCACCAGGCAGAAGATCCAGTCGCCGTGCTGGCCGAGCGTGGTCCAGGTCTTCTGGCCGTTGACGAGGTAGTAGTCGCCCTTGCGCTCGGCCTTGCACTTCACCGAAGCGAGGTCGGAACCCGAACCCGGCTCGCTGTAACCCTGGCTCCACCAGACCTCGCCACTCATGATGCCGGGCAGAAAACGCTGCTGCTGCTCTGCGTTGCCGAAGGTCATGATGACCGGGGCCACCATCACCGGCCCGAACGGGATCACGCGCGGCGCGCCGGCCAGTGCGCATTCTTCTTCGAACAGGTGTTTCTGGATCGCGTTCCAGCCCGGCCCGCCGAACTGCGTCGGCCAGGCCCAACCGTGCCAACCCTTCTTGCCCAAAATCTTGGCCCAGCGCTGCAGGTCTTCCTTCGACAGGCGCAGCGCGTTGTGCACCTTGTGGCTGATGTCCTTGGGCAGGTTCTCGGCCACCCAGCCGCGAATCTGCTCGCGAAACGCTTGTTCTTCGGGTGTGAAATTCAGGTCCATGGCGGCTTGTCTCCGTGCTGTGCGGGGGTCGTTTCGGGTTTTAGCACGACCGTGCCATTTTCTCCTGTCCCTGCCGTGACAAACCCGCTCCTGATAATCCCACGGATGAGAGTCCTGATCCTCGGTGGCACACAATTCCTCGGCCTCCACATTGTTGATGCATTGCTGGCGAACGGGCACGCGGTGAGCGTGCTGAACCGTGGTGTCTCGCCACAGGCACTGCCCGTGCAGGTCGAGCGGCTGCGCGGTGACCGCAACATGGGCCCGCCAGGTCTGCAGGCGCTGATGGGGCAGACCTGGGACGTGTGCATCGACGTCAGCGGCTACACGCCGCGCCAGGTGCGCGCGAGCGCCGAAGCGCTGCGTGCGAACGTGCAGCGCTACGTGTTCATCAGCGCCGTCAGCGTCTACGGCGACCCGCAGGACCGCCCGGTGCGCGAAACCCACCTGCTCGTGGCGCCGGCGGGTGAGCATGTGTTCGAAGTGAACGGCGAGACCTATGGCGCGCTGAAGGTCGCGTGCGAGAACATCGTGCAGCAGGTCTACGGCGACCGGGCCACGCTGCTTCGCCCGCAGGTCATCACCGGGCCGCACGATCCGTCGGGTCGTTACGCGTACTGGGTGCAACGGGCCGAGCGCGGCGGCGAGATGCTGGCGCCGGGCGACGGCAGCGATCACCTGCAGGTGATCGACGTGCGCGACGTGGCGCGGTTCGTTTGCAGCGTGGTCGAGCGTGAGCTCGGCGGTGCTTTCAACCTCGCCGGGCCGCGCTTCACCTGGGCGCGGTTCATCACGATGCTGGGTGCGCGCAAACCCGTGTGGGTCGACGCACCCACGCTGCTGGCGGCGCGGCTGAGCTTCAACGAACTGCCACTCTACCGGCCCGAGCGCGGCGCGCGCAGCGGCTTGATGGATGTGGGCAACGAGCGCGCGCGTGCGGCCGGCCTCGTGCTGACCGAGCCCGAGATCACTCTGGCCGACACGCGCGCTTGGCTGCGGGGCCGCGATTCGATGCCGGCGCTGCCCGCGGAAAAGGAGGCCGAACTGATCACCACGGCCCGGCAGAAACAAGGATGAACCCGCCAAGCTTCCGCGCGACCGTCACCGCACTCGCCGCCGGGCAGCTCGTGTGCTGGGCGGCGCTGTACTACGCGTTTTCTTCTTTCGTGCTGCCGATGCAGCGCAGCTTCGGCTGGAGCAAACCTCAGATGATGGGCGCGTTCACGCTCGGTCTGGCGGTGTGGGGCGCGGCCAGTTACGCGGCAGGTGCGGCGATCGACCGCGGGCGCGGGCGCGCGGTGATGGCCTCGGGCGCGGCGCTGGCCGGCGCGGGCTTTCTGATCTGGTCGCGCGTCGACAGCTTGCCGTGGCTCTACGTGGCCTGGGCCGTGATCGGCGCGTCGATGGCGATGACGCTCTACGAGCCCGCGTTCAACGTGCTCACCAAACGTTTTCCCGAGAAGTACCGCGAAGGCATCACCGCACTCACGCTGGTGGGCGGCTTCGCGAGCACCTTGTCGTTCCCGACTGCTGCCTGGCTGCTCTCGCTGTTCGACTGGCGCGGCGCGCTGGCGGTGATCGGTGCGGTGCTGGCGCTGTTGATTGCGCCGCTGCATGCCTGGGCTTTGCGCAGCACGCCGCTCGTGGCCCGTGCCGCCGCCAAGCATGATGTGTCCGACGACACCACCTTGCACGAAGCCCTGCGCGAGCCTTCGTTCTGGTTGCTCACCGCCACCTTCGCGCTCTATTCTTTCGCTGCGGCTGCGCTGTGGGCGCACGTGATGCCGGCGTTCGCGGCGAAGGGCTTGTCTGAAACGCAGGCGCTCGCGGTGGTGGTGTGGGTCGGCCCGGCGCAGGTGGCGGGGCGCCTGGCCTACCTCACCTTCGGGCGCTGGCTGTCGGCACGCAGCCTCGGACTGACGGTGCTGGGTGGTTTGCCGATTTCGCTGGCGATCTTCGCGCTCGCCGACCAGAGGGCCGCGCTGCTCTTGTTCGCGCTGCTGTTCGGCGTGGCCAACGGGCTGGTGACGATCGTGCGTGGCAGCCTGGTACCCGAATACTTCGGCCGCGAACACGTGGGCCGCATCAGCGGCGCGATGAGCGGCATGACGCTGCTGGCGCGGGCCTCGGCACCGCTCGCGACCGCGTGGCTGCTGCTCGCACTCTCGGACTACCGCGACATGCTGCTGGTGCTCTCTGGCACCGGCGTGGCGGCGGTGGTGGCGTTCGCGTTTGCGAAGAAGCCGCAGCGTTGAGTGGCGCTCAGAAGGATCAGAAACGCTTGCTCAGCGTCATGGTCTCGTTCTCGCGCTTCATCTGGAAGCGGGTGAGAAAGCTGTTGCCGAGCAGAATGAATTCCATCTGCGCCGGCACGACCATCGCCTCGATGTCGTAGACGGTCACGTCGCCGATGCGCACTTCGGCCAGCCGCACCTTGTAGGCCGGCACGGCGCCGTTGGCGGTGCCGACGAACATACGCTGCCCGTCGCGGTAATTCAGCCCGATGTGCTCGGCCTCAGCCATGCTCATCGCCACGCTGGTGGCACCGGTGTCGACCATGAACCGCACGGCCCTGCCGTTGATGCCACCGGCGGTCAGAAAGTGCCCGCCGCTGCCGGCCGTGAGCACGATCTGCGAGCCACTGCCGCTGCTGGCCTGCCCGCCGAGGCTGACTTGCGCGCCGCCTATCAGCAAGGTGACCCGCTTGCCCTTGATCTCGACCACCGCGTCGCTGCCGGTCACGCTGACGAGTTTCACACCCTGCACCGTGGCCCCGGCGGCCACGGTGCGTGGCGCGCCGTCGATCATCAGCAAGGCCTTGTCGCCGAGGCTGCCGCTCATCGAGACCGTCTGGGCGAAGGCGGCCGGGCAGGCGAGCAGCAGGGCGGCGGCAAGGTGGCGGGGGGTCATGAAGTTCCAGTGGCTCAGTCGCGGAAGTTGTTGAACGAAAGCGGTGCGTCGGTCATTTCCTTGCGCACCAGCGCCATCGCGGCCTGAAGCTCGTCGCGCTTGGCGCCGGTCACGCGCACCGTGTCGCCTTGAATGGCGGCCTGCACCTTCAGCTTGCTTTGTTTGATGACGGTCTGGATCTTCTTCGCGCTGTCGCTGTCGATGCCGCTTTTCACA
Organism: Burkholderiales bacterium; assembly: GCA_039930465.1. GTDB lineage: Bacteria > Pseudomonadota > Gammaproteobacteria > Burkholderiales > Burkholderiaceae_C > LMDS01. Next base: position 52,554 of record JBDTTU010000005.1, on the reverse strand, counting down.
ACCAGCAACTGCTTGACCTTGTCACCGCCGATCTTCTCGATCTTGGCCGTGCGGTCGAGAAAGCGGATGTCGACACTGCGCTTGGTGAGCTTGGCGATCAACACGTCCATGACCTGGCCGATCTGGAAGTCGCTGTCGGCCCAGACTGTGAGTTCTTTTTCCTTCAGTTCCACACGTGCCGACGAGCCTTTGAAGTCGAAACGGGTGCCGATCTCCTTGGCAGTCTGGTCGACGGCGTTGCGTACTTCCACGAGATTGGGTTCCAACACGGTGTCAAAGCTGGGCATGGTCGTCAGGGCCAAAGCGAATAGGCGAAAATTGTTGCATGCAAATCGAGACGGGCGTGAGCCTCAAACCCTACAACAGCTTCAGCCTGCCGGCGGTGGCGCGCACGCTGGTGCGGGTGGCGAGCGACGCCGACGTTCGGCGGGTGGTCGACCACCCCGAACTGGGCGTGGCCCCAAAGTTCGTGCTCGGCGGCGGCAGCAACATCATTCTGACCCGCGACATGCCGCAGATCGTGCTGAAGGTCGAAGTGCGCGGCGTGCGCCTCGTGGAAGAACGCACGGACGCCTGGATCGTCGAGGCCGGGGCCGGCGAAACCTGGCACGAACTGGTGGCCCACACGCTGGCACAAGGCTGGCCGGGGCTCGAGAACCTGGCGCTCATTCCAGGCACGGTGGGCGCGGCGCCGGTGCAGAACATCGGCGCTTACGGTGTCGAGCTGAAAGACCGCTTCGAGTCGCTCGACGCGGTCGATCTCGTGACCGGCCGCACCAGCACGCTCTGGCCCGAGATCTGCGCCTTCGGCTACCGCGACAGCGTGTTCAAGCACTCGCTGGCCGGCCGCAGCGTGATCACGCGGGTGCGTTTTCGCCTGCCCAAACCCTGGCAGCCGGTGCTCGGCTACCTTGAGCTCGAACGCAAGATGCTCGAGACCGGCATCAGCGCGCCGAGTGCACAGCAGGTGTTCGACTGGGTCTGCGCGATCCGCCGCGCCAAGCTGCCCGACCCGGCGCTGATCGGCAACGCCGGCAGCTTCTTCAAGAACCCGGTGGTCACGCCGGAGCAGTGCCGCGACATCATCGGCCGCGACCCCGAAATCGTGCACTACCCGATGCCCGACGGCAGCGTGAAGCTCGCGGCGGGCTGGATGATCGACGCCTGCGGCTGGAAGGGCAAGAGCGTCGGCCAGGCCGGCGTGTACGAGAAGCAGGCGCTGGTGCTGGTGAACCGCGGCCACGCCATCGGCGCGGAAGTGATGACGCTGGCGCGCGCGATCCAGGAAAGTGTCTACGGTCGCTTCGGCATCCGGCTCGAACCCGAGCCTGTGGTGGTCTGACCGGGTCTGAAGCCGGCCCTCAGCGCGGCAGGAAGCCGCTCTGCACACACTGCGCGCGGGTGGCCGCGATCTCGCTGTCGAGCGCGGCGCGCAACTGCGCCCATTGCGGCATCGGTGCCCCAGCCGCGCAGCGCTGGATCTGCTCGGCCCGTTCGGCCACGCTGCGCAGGCCGAGGCTGAGCGCTGCACCTTTGAGCGAGTGCGCATGCGCACGCAGCGCCGCCTCTTGCGCTGCGGCCTGGGCCGACGCGTCGGGCACGAAGCCGGGCGCGTGCAGGCTGTCTTCAAAAAAGCGCTGCAGCAGGATCGTGAACTGCGATGGCGAGAGCGCATGCTGCACGTCTTCGATGGTGGCCGGATCGAGCCGGCCCGGCGCCGTGCCGGGTGAGGCCACGGCGGTGGCGGGACCCGCCAGCGCGGCGCCACCCCCAAAGCGCGACAGCACTTCGCGCAGTTGCGGCAGGTGTGCCGGCTTGGTCAGGAAGCCGTCCATGCCGGCTTCGCGGGCGCGGTCGCGGGCTTCGCGAAATGCGTCGGCGGTGAGCGCGACGATCGGCACACGCCCCGGCGCGCCCGGCATCGCACGGATCGCGCGGGCGGCAGCAAAGCCGTCCATGCCCGGCATGTGCAGGTCCATCAGCACCACGTCGAACACCTCGGCCTGCATCGCGCGCACGGCACCGTCGCCGTCTTCACTGAACACCGCCGTGTGGCCGAGCTTGTCGAGCACCGCTTCGAGGTAGGCCCGGTTCACCGGGTGGTCTTCGGCGACCAGCACGTGCAGCGCACGCGGCGCATGGAGCGTGGCCACGCCGCCGTCGGGGGCGGTCGCCGGTACCGGCAACGATGCCGGCAATGGCGGCTCGCTGCGCGGCAGCGGCAAGGTCACCGTGAAGGTGCTGCCCGCCCCGGGCGCGCTGCGCACCGTGATGTCGCCGCCCATCACCCGTGCCAGGTCGCGCGAGATTTCCAGGCCAAGCCCGGTGCCGCCATGGCGCCGCGAGGTGCTTTCGTCGCCGCGCATGAAGCGCTGGAACAGGCGCGCGAGGGTGGCGTGGTCCATGCCGATGCCGGTGTCGGCCACGGCGAATTCGAGTTCACCAGCGGCCGTGGCGCTGACTGCCAGCTCCACACTGCCACTGTTCGAGAACTTGACCGCGTTGCTCAACAGGTTGAACAGGATCTGCTTCACGCGGGTGCTGTCGGCGCGCACCCAGCGTGGCACCTCGGGCGCAACCATCACGTGCATCGTGAGCCCTTTGGCCTGCGCCTGCACGCGCATCAACGCGCCGACCTCGTTGATGACCTGCAGCAGGTCGAGCGGTTCGGGCGAGACCTGCAGCTTGCCGGCTTCGAGTTGCGAGATGTCGAGGATGTTGTTCAGGATCGACAGCAGGTGCTGGGCCGACTCTTTCGCGGTTTCCAGAAAGCCGGCCTGCTGCGGCGTGAGCCGTGCGTCTTGCAGCAGCGACATCATGCCCAGCATGCCGTGAAAAGGCGTGCGGATCTCGTGGCTCATGTTCGCAAGGAAAGCGCTCTTTGCGCGGTTCGCCGACTCGGCCTCGAGCCGTGCTGCGCTCAGGCTTTCGGCGAGGGCTTCCAGGCTGCTGCGACGCTTGGTCAGGGCCCGCAACTGGCGCAGCACCACGACGCCCAGCACCAGCAGCAGCAGGGCTTGGAACAGCGTCAACGCAAAGCCGAGCTGGCTGTGCTGGCGCACCGCGGCGTTGCGCAACGTGACGCGCTCGTAGAGCAGGTGCGAAGCGCTCAGCGCCAGGTCGTGCAGCGGTACGCTCAGGCCGTCGAGCTGTGACAGCAGCGGCACGACGCTGGCGCGGTCGAGCGGCTGCTGGGGCTCGTCGCCGAGGAAGTGGTCGGCCTTGACCACGAAGGCTCGCACCTTGGCGAGTGCGGGGCCGTAGGCCGGCTCGTCGAGCATGACACGCTGCGCGCGCGGGTGGTCGACCAGGCTGATGCGGCTCACGAAGATGTCGTAGCGCAGCTGCACCACCGAGGCGTCGAAAGGCTGTGTGCCGTCGAGCGCCTTCTGCATCTCGTTGCGCAAACGCAGATGCTCGGTTTCAAGTTGCGAGAAGCTCCAGCCGAGCCCGTCGTTCTGGAACTGCGCCGTGCTGTCGAGCAGCTTGTACTGGCGCCATTGCACATAGGCCACCGCGAGCAGCACCACTGCGAGCATGGCCACCACCAGGGCCAGGCCAAGCTGGCGCCGGGCCGGCGGCCGCTCGGCCGGCGTGCTGCTGCCGCTCATCGCAGCTCGAGCGAGCGCAGTTGCCAGACCGCGCGGCTGTAGTGAACGGCGGTGCGCACTTCACGCCGGTCGTCGAACGGGTAGATGATGACCAGCGGCCCTTTTTCGCGCACCGTCATCGGCTTGTCGTCGAGCAGGTAGGCGAGCATGGCGCCGTGTTGCAGCCAGTCTTCGGCCGGGATCTCGGCACGGTAGTCGTTCAAGGCCATCGCCTTGAGGGTGCTGCCCGCGCCGCCGACCGAGGCGAGCAGATCTTTCAGCAACACGCCGGTGAACTTGCGTGGCTTCGTGTACCAGGGGGTCTTGGTGTGAAAGCTGGTTTGCGGCAGCTTCACGAGCATGGCCAAGTCGAAGTCGATGGCCTCCGTGCCGGCACGCTTTTGCACGTTGCCAGAGATGGTGAGGATCACCTTGGGCGCGGCGGCCGCGGTGTCTTGTGCACGGGCCTGCAGGCCCGCAGCGGCAAGGCCACCGGCCACGCTCATGAGGAGCCAGCCGCGCCGCTGTCGATTCATCTGGAACATGGTTTTCATTCTGGCACCGCGCCGTGGCGGGCGCGGGCCTTTCGGCCGATGCCCCCCACGCGCCACCGGCTCATTTTTTCTTGGGCGCGGGCTTGCGGCGCGCTTGCAGGTTGGCGCCGATGCGCAGGCGCAGAGCGTTGAGCTTGATGAAGCCGGCGGCGTCGGCCTGGTTGTAGGCGCCGCCGTCGTCGTCGAAGGTCGAGATCTTCATGTCGAACAGCGAGTCGGTCTTCGATTCGCGGCCCACGCACATGATCGTGCCTTTGTAGAGCTTGAGCTTCACGCTGCCGTTCACGGTGGCCTGGCTGGCGTCGATCAGGCCTTGCAGCAGCAGCCGCTCCGGGCTGAACCAGTAGCCGTTGTAGACCATGCGGGCATAGCGCGGCATCAGGTCGTCTTTGAGCGCCAGCACTTCGCGGTCGAGCGTGATCGATTCCATCGCACGGTGGCCGGCCAGCATGATGGTGCCGCCCGGCGTTTCATAACAGCCGCGGCTCTTCATGCCGACGTAACGGTTCTCGACCTTGTCGAGCCGGCCGATGCCGTGCTTGCCGCCGATGCGGTTGAGTTCGGTCAGCACTTCGGCCGGGCTCATTTTTTTGCCGTCGATCGCGACGATGTCGCCCTTGGCATAGGTGAGCTCGACGATCTGCGGTTTGCCCGGCGCCTTCTCGGGGCTCACGGTCAGGCGCCACATCTTGTCGTCGGGCGCGAAGTTCGGGTCTTCGAGCACGCCGCCTTCGTAGCTGATGTGCAGCAGGTTGGCGTCCATCGAGTACGGCGCGCCGCCGCCCTTGCGTTTTTTGAAATCAACGGGGATGCCGTGCTTGTCGGCGTAGGCCAGCAGCTTGTCGCGGCTCAGCAGGTCCCATTCGCGCCAGGGCGCGATCACCTTCACGTCGGGCATCAGCGCGTAGGCACCGAGCTCGAAGCGCACCTGGTCGTTGCCCTTGCCGGTGGCGCCGTGGCTGATGGCGTCTGCCTTGGTTTTGCGGGCGATGTCGATCAGGCGCTTGGCGATCAGCGGTCGGGCGATCGACGTGCCGAGCAGGTATTCGCCTTCGTAAAGCGCATTGGCGCGGAACATCGGGAACACGAAGTCGCGCACGAACTCTTCGCGCAGGTCGTCGATGAAGATGTTCTCGGGTTTGATGCCCATCTTCAGCGCCTTGGCGCGTGCCGGTTCAACTTCTTCGCCCTGGCCGAGGTCGGCGGTGAAGGTGACCACCTCGCACTGGTACTCGTCTTGCAGCCATTTCAGGATGACCGAGGTGTCGAGCCCGCCGGAGTAGGCGAGCACGACCTTCCTGGGCTTGGCGGCGGTGTTCTTGGGCGAAGTGACTTTGGGCATGGTGTGCGGTTTCTGGCGGTGGCAGGGAACAAACGGCGAATCGATGATTTTAGGTGCACGCGCAACCCGGCGCGGTGCCGAGCCGCGCCGTGTGCCACACGCGCGTCTTCCCCTCATTGGAGGGTGCGTGCGCCGGGGCCCCGTGGGTTAATCTTCGCGTCCGCGCCCCGGGCGCCCACCGCATGAGCAACGACACCCCCGCCAACCCCCCGCCCGCCGCCGCCGTGGCCGAACACGACGCGTTGCCGCCAGGCACACGCTTCGGCGAGTTCGAGATCCTGCGGGTGCTCGGTGTGGGCGGCTTCGGCATCGTCTACCTCACGCAAGACCACTCGCTGGAACGCCAGGTCGCGCTGAAGGAATACATGCCCGCAGCGCTCGCCTCGCGCGGCGTGGGGCCGATGATCACGGTGCGTTCGGCCTCGTTCGCCGAGACCTACGCGATCGGACTGCGATCGTTCGTCAACGAAGCCCGCCTGCTGGCCCGCTTCGACCACCCCTCGCTGGTGAAGGTCTACCGGTTCTGGGAAGACAACGCCACCGCCTACATGGTCATGCCTTACCTGCAGGGCATCACGCTGCGCGACGCGCGCAAGGCCATGGCGCACGCGCCCGACGAAGCCTGGATTCTTGGCGTGATCCACCCGATGCTCGATGCGTTGGAACTGCTGCACCGCGAAGGCGTGTACCACCGCGACATCGCGCCCGACAACATCCTGCTGCCGCCGGTGGGCCAGCCGATCCTGCTCGACTTCGGCGCCGCGCGCCACGTCATCAGCGACCGCACGCAGTCGCTCACCGCGATCCTGAAACCGAGCTACGCGCCGATCGAGCAGTACGCCGAAATGACGCAGATGCGCCAGGGCCCGTGGACCGACCTCTACGCGCTGGGCGCGGTCATGCACTTCCTGCTGTTCGGCGTGCCGCCGGCCCCGGCCACGGCGCGGGCCATGCAAGACGACGCCGAGCCGATCGAACAACGTGTGGTGCCCGGTGTCTCGCAGCGCCTGCTCGACGCTGTGGGCTGGGCGCTGCGGGTGCGCCCGCTCGAGCGCCCGCAGAACGTGGCTGAACTGCGTGCCGCGCTGAAGGGTATGGCGCCGGTGCCGGCGCGGGTTCAAGGCGCGGGGCAGGGTGGGGCCGTGCCTGCCGCGGTCGCAGCCGCCAGCGCGGTGACGTTCCAGCCGACCATGATGGTCGATGCGGTCGACCCGCAGGCCACGCGCATCAACACCGTGCAGCCGGTGCCGGTGCCGCGGGCGCAGCCGGCGCCACCGCCGCGGCCGGCCACCTCGATGCCGGCTGCGCCGCGGCGCGTGGTGGCCGCTGCACCGCCGACGAATCAGGCTGCCGCGCCGACGAACTCGAAGCGTGGCCTCATGGTCGCGGCGCTGGCCGTGGCCGGCGTGGTGGCTGGGGTTGTGTTGTGGCAGTTCGTCGGTCTGCTGGGTGGCGCGCGCGCGCCGGCCCTGGCCACGGCCGAGCCGGCGAGTGCGGCCGCGTCGGTGGCCGCACCGGTGCTTCAACCGGCGCCACCGCCGGTTGTCGCCGCGGAGCCGCTGCCCAGCACGGCGGCCTCCACGCAAGCCGCGACCGATGCAGCGCTGGCGGCATTGGCCAAGGCGCAAGGCTTGCCTGTGCCGGGGAAAGAGGCGTCGGCCGATGCCGGCAAGCCGGTGGTGTCGCTCGCGCCGGGTGCCACGGGTGCGAGTTCGCCGGCGCCGTCGGTGAGCGGTGCCAGTGGCGCACGGGCCAAGCCTGTGCAGGCCGCAGCGCCGCGCGCCGACGCCAGCGCCACGTCGACCGGCGCTTATGCCGATGCTGCTGCTTCGCGGCCCGTTGACACGCGCGCGCGGCCGGTGCCCACCGCGCCGCGCGAGCCCGTCGTGGCGGCGGCCCCGGTGACGGCAAGCCCGACAGGCGCGGCCACCGCCCGCGAGGTTTGTGGCAGCCGACTGTTCATCGCGCTGGCGGTCTGCATGGACCGTGAATGCGAGCAGCCGCGTTACCGCGCCCACCCGGAGTGCGTGCAGGTGCTCGAGATGAAGCGCAAGCGCGAGCAGCAGCAGCAGTAAACGCCGCCGCGGCCGCAGCTCAGACGTCGATTGACGACAGGAACTGCTTCAGCTCCGGTGTCTGCGGCGCACCGAAGATCACGTCGGGCGGGCCCATCTCATGGATGCGGCCGGCGTGCATGAACACCAGCCGGTCAGACACCTTGCGCGCGAAGCTCATCTCGTGCGTGACCATCAGCAGCGTCATGCCCTCGTCGGCGAGCGACTCCACCACGCGCAGCACCTCGCCCACCAGTTCGGGGTCGAGCGCCGAGGTGATCTCGTCGCACAGCAGCACGGCCGGCTCCATGGCCAGCGCGCGCGCGATCGCCACGCGCTGTTGTTGGCCGCCTGAGAGCTGGTCGGGCTGCGCGTCGAATTTCTCGGCCAGGCCCACGCGCGCGAGCAGCTTCTTTGCCTGCTCGGCCGCCGCCGCCGTGTCGCGCTTTTTCACCAGCGTCGGCGCGAGCATCACGTTGCGCCCCACGCTCAGGTGCGGGAACAGGTTGAAGCCCTGGAAGATCATGCCGACACGCTGGCGCAGCGTGCGCATCGCCGCCTTGTCGTCGTGCAGCAGCGGGTTGCCGTCGACGCTGAGCGTGCCTTCGTTGAAGACTTCCAGGCCGTTGATGCAACGCAGCAGCGTGCTCTTGCCCGAGCCGCTCTTGCCGATGATCGCGATCACCTCGCCGGGTTTGACCGACAGGTCGATGCCCTTGAGCACCTCGTTCGTGCCGAAGCGCTTCTTCAGCCCCGTGATTTCAACGATGCCCATGGTTCAGCTTTTTCTCCAGTGATTTGCTCCAGGCCGAGATCGGAAAACAGAGCGCGAAGTACATCAGCGCGAGGCAGGCGTAGACGGTGAACGGGCGGAAGGTGGCGTTGGTGATCATCGTGCCGGCCTTGGTCAGCTCGACGAAGCCGATCACCGAGGCCAGCGCGGTGCCCTTGATCACCTGCACCAGAAAACCCACCGTCGGCGGCACCGCCACGCGCAGCGCCTGCGGGCCGATCACGTAGCGCAGTTGTTCCGTGAGGCTGAGTGCGAGCGCGGTCGAGGCTTCCCATTGGCCCTTGTGAACGGCATTCACGCAGCCACGCCAGATCTCGGTGAGAAAGGCGCTGGTGTAGAGCGTGAGCGCGAGCGCCGCAGCGACCCAGGGCGACACATTGATGCCAAACAGGGCCAGGCCAAAGTAGGCGAGGAACAACTGCATCAGCAGCGGCGTGCCCTGAAAGAGTTGCACGTAGCCGCCGACCAGCGTGTCGGCACCACGCAGCCTGGCGATGCGGGCGATCAGCAGCGCCATGCCGACCAGCCCACCGCCGATGAACGCGATCAGCGACAGCAGCACGGTCCAGCGCGCGGCGAGCAGCAGGTTGCGGAAGATGTCCCACAGCGAGAAGTCGACCACGGGCTAGCTTCCGAAGATGAAACGCGGGCCGGCCCAGTTGAGCAGGCGGCGCAACGCCATGGAGAGCGCCAGATAGATCAGCGTCGCGATGATGAAGGCTTCGAACGCGCGGAAGTTGCGCGACTGGATCAGGTTCGCGGCGTACGAGAGTTCGGGCGTCGAGATCTGGCCGCACACCGCCGAGCCCAGCATCACGATGATGATCTGGCTCACCAGCGCCGGCCACACACGCTTCAGCGACGGTGGCAGCACGACACGCGTGAACACCTGCATTTCTGAAAGCGCCAGGCTTTGTGCCGCTTCGATCTGGCCGCGCGGCGTGGTGGCAATGCCAGCGCGCACGATCTCGGCCGCGTAGGCGCCGAGGTTCACCACCATCGCCAGCACCGAAGCCACTTCGGGCGACAGCCTGATGCCGATGCCCGGCAGCCCGAAGAACAGGAAGAAAAGTTGCACGATGAATGGTGTGTTGCGGATCAGTTCCACATACGTGCCAACGATCATCTTCAGCCACGGGGCACCGTGAAGCCGCGCCCACGCGCAGGCCACGCCGAGCGACACCCCCACCGTGGCCGACACGGCCGTCAGCGCCAACGTGGCGGCCACACCCCTGGCCAGCAGCGGCCATTCGGCGAGTACGGCGGGAAAGTCGAAGGCGATCACGGGCGATGCGCTGGTGGCTGCAACGAACCGGCGATCAGGGCAGCTCGCCCAGCGGCCGGCCGAGCCACTTCAACGCCATCTTGTTCAGCTCGCCCGACTTCTTGGCGTCGGCAATGATGTCGTTCACTTTCAGGCGCAGCTTGTCTTCACCCTTGGCCACGCCGATGAAATTTGGCGAGTCTTTCAGCAGCAGCTTGAACTCGGTGCTTACAGCTGGGTTCTTTGCCATGAAATTGCCGGCCACCGACGCGCCCACGCCCATCAGTTGCACCTGGCCGGCAGCGTAGGCCGAGACGGTGCCGTTCATGTCTTCGAAGCGCTTGATGTCGACGCCGGGCGGCGCGATCTTGCCAACCTCCTGGTCTTCCATCGCGCCGCGGGTCACGCCCACGGTCTTGCCGGCCAGGTCGGCCGGCGTTTTCACGAGCAGCGCCTTGGGGCCGAAGATGGCCTGGAAGAACGGCGAGTAGGCGTTGGTGAAGTCGATGACCTTTTCGCGCTCGGGGTTCTTGCCGAGCGTGGAAATCACGAGGTCGGCCTTCTTGGTCTGCAGGTACGGAATGCGGTTCGCGCTGGTCACCGGCACGAGCTCGACCTTCACGCCGAGTTTGGCGCCGATCAGCTTGGCCATGTCGACGTCCAGGCCCTGCGGGGCCAGGTCGGTACCGACGAAACCGTAGGGTGCCGAGTCGGTGGGCACGGCAATCAGGATCAGCTTTTTCGCCATCACGTCGTCGAGTGCGGTTTGCGCGAAGGCCGGGGCCAAGGCGGCGGCGCAGGCGAGCGCGCACACGGCTTTCAGGAAGGAACGGGTCTGCATGGGTCGGGTCTCCTCAGGGACGGCTTGAAACAAGGCTGCGCCTGAAGGCGCAGCTCTTTGGGATTCTGAGGGATAGCAAGGCCCGTGCCGTACCTGCGTCTCTGCGGGTTCCCGCCGTAGGAGGCGATGGCCGGCTGCGCTATACCTTCCGGTTCGAAGAAGCAGCCCTTGCGTGGAGCCCCGATTTGAATTCCAAAGCCGCCTTTCCCGTGCCCATGCCCGAGCGCCCGCACCACAAGATCTGGCCCAAGCGCTTGCCGCGCCAGCTCGCGGTGCCCGAGACCACGCTGTGGTTCAACCTGGAAGTGACGGCCACGCGCTTTCCCGAGAAGGCGGCTTACCTGTTCTTCGGCCGGCCCCTCAACTATGGCGAATTGCGCCGCCAGGCCGAAGCCATTGCCGGTTGGCTGCAGAGCGTGGGCGTGAAAGCGGGCGAGCGGGTTGCCATTTGCATGCAGAACTGCCCGCAGTACGCCGCCGCGTACTACGGCATCCTGCGCGCCAACGCCGTCGTGGTGCCGGTGAACCCGATGAACCGCGCCGAAGAGTTCAAGCACTACATCACCGACCCGCAGACCCGCGTGGTGATATGCGCCGCCGACCTGGCCGGCATTGTCGCCACCGCCCAGGCGGCCTTGCCCGAATCCGAGCGTGCGGCCGAAGTACTGGTCACACGCTACACCGACGCCATGCACGAGATCACGGTCGACCCCGACGACGCGCCGCCCCCGGCCATGGACGCCTGGCTGCGCAGCGACCCCGCATTGCCCGCGGGCTGCACCCGCTGGGCCGACGTGCTTGAACTGGGCCTGAAGCCCGGCCCGCACACGGCGCAGCCCGACGACCTGGCCTTGTTGCCCTACACCTCGGGCACGACCGGCCTGCCCAAGGGCTGCATGCACACGCACCGCACGCTGATGTCGAACGCGGTCGGCGGCGGGCAGTGGGGGCAGGCCGGGCCTGAGGCGGTGAGCCTGTCGGTGGTGCCCATGTTCCACGTGACCGGCATGATGTACGGCGTGGTCGGCAACGTCTACCTCGGCAGCACCAGCGTGATCGTGCCGCGCTGGGACCGCGAGCTCGCCGGGCGCCTGATCTCGAAATACCGGATCACTCACTGGACCTGCATCCCCACGATGATCATCGACCTGTTCGGCAGCCCGAACTACAAGAACTTCGATCTCACCAGCCTGCAGTACCTGAGCGGCGGTGGCGCCGCGATGCCGCAGGCCGTGGCGCAGCGGCTGCTCGACGAGTTCGGGCTGAGTTTTGCCGAAGGTTACGGCCTGACCGAAACCGCGGCGCCCTCGCACGGCAACCCGCCCGAGCGCGCCAAGCTGCAGTGCCTGGGCATCCCGATCTTCGGTGTCGACTCGCGCATCGTCGACCCGGCCACGCTGAAAGAACTGCCGGTCGGCGAAGTGGGCGAGATCATCACGCGCGGGCCGATGGTCTTCAAAGGCTACTGGGGTCACCCGCAGGCGACGAAAGACGCCTTCATCGAGCTCGATGGCCAGACCTTCTTTCGCACCGGCGACCTCGGCCGCATGGACGAAGAAGGCTACTTCTTCATGACCGACCGCCTGAAGCGCATGATCAATGCGAGCGGTTTCAAGATCTGGCCGGCCGAAGTGGAGATGCTGCTCTACAAGCACCCGGCGGTGCAGGAAGCCTGCATCATCGCGGCGCGCGACGCCTACCGCGGCGAGACGGTCAAGGCCGTGGTTGTATTGCGCGCCGAAGCGAAGGGCAAGACCACCGGCGAAGACATCACGGCCTGGGCGCGCGAGAACATGGCGGCCTACAAGGTGCCCAAGCTCGTGCAGTTCGTTGACGCACTGCCGAAGTCGGGTTCGGGCAAGGTGATGTGGCGGCTGCTGCAAGACCAGGAAAACTAAGGAATGACAGCGTCGTGAAGCGCTTCGTTCGCAGCGGGCGCGCCGAGCTCTGCGTCGAAGACTCGCAGAGCCCGGGGCCGGTGATCGTCTGCCTGCACGCCGGTGTGTGCGACAAGCGCATGTGGGCGCCGCAGGTCGAGGCCTTGCAGGCCACGCACCGCGTGATCGCCTACGACCGGCGCGGTTTCGGCGAAACCCGCTTCGAGACCGAATCGTTCTCGCACGTCGCCGACCTGATGGCCTTGCTCGACGCCTTGCAGATCGACGCAGCGATCCTGATGGGTTGCTCGCAAGGCGGGCGTTTTGCGATCGATGCCGCGCTCGCGTTTCCAGCCCGTGTGCAAGCCCTCGTGCTGGTGGCGTGTGCGGTGACCGGCGCACCCGTGGCGGAGAAGGGCTTTTCGCCACCCGTGCAGGCGCGCATTGACGCCTGCGAAGCCGCGGAGCAACGGGGCGAGCTCGCGGCCGTCAACGAACTCGAGGCGCAACTCTGGCTCGACGGGCCCGAGCAGCCGGCCGGCCGCGTGAGCGGCGCGCTGCGCGAACTGTTCCTGTCGATGAACGGGGTGGCACTCGACGCGCTGCCGGTGGGCGAGGCGATCACATCACCAGACGCATGGTCGTGCATCGAGCAACTCGATCTGCCGACGCTGATCACTTGGGGCACGTTCGACTTCGAGCACCTCGACACCCGGATGCGCGAACTCGCACGCCGCATTCCCGGCGCACAGACTTTTGTGATGCCTGGCGTGGCGCACCTGCCCGGCCTGGAGCAGCCCGCGCCGTTCAACGCGGCCGTCGGTCGCTTCCTCGCCCAGCTGCCGCGGCGCGGCGCCTGAGGGCCGCGCGCTTGCCTTCTACTTCCGCATCATCTGGCCGCGGATCTCGCCGCCCGGGAAGGCCGCGGTGTGCACATTGGCATACCACTTGCCCGCCATCAGATCGTCGATCTGCATCGGCGTGAGCGTGGTTTCACCGGCCGCCGGGCTCGTCGCGTTCGGGAAAGGCACGGCCACGCCGGCGTTGGCACCGGGCATGGCCGGGCCGTGGAAGTGCGCCATCGTTGCCGGGCCGCTGAGGCCTGAGTAGGTCATCGTCCAACGCAACGCGTTGCTGGCCTTGTCGAGCGTCGCGTCGAGCCTGCCGCTGGCCGTACTCGTGTTGCCCGGCACTTCGGCCGCGCCCGAGAGCGTGGCACTGAAACTCACGCTGCCGGCCGAGCCCATCGGTGTCGAGTCGGCCTTCGGTGTCATGCCGCAAGCGGCAAGAGCAATCGGTGCAGCGAACAAGGCGGCACGAAGGAATTTGGGAATGTGGGTCATGCGGTCTCCGCAAATGAGGGGGCGATGCTGCCGCCCGCTCGAAGCTGAGCGAACAGGCTGCGTCGCCAGCATGTGACGCAGCACCGATGCCGCGTGTCGGACGGCAGGCCGTTGTGCTGTCGTTCGTCGTCGCCGTTCGCTGACTGTTGAGGCTTGCACTTTGAGCGGTGCTGGCGAGGGCATCGGGTAACCGGCTCCGCTCATGCCCGGGGACAAAGCCCCGGGCGCTCGCCAGGCACAAACAGTCCTCAGGACTGCTTGTGTCCGGGCTCGCTCCTCCGGACCGGGCTCTCGCCCGGCCCTCCCCCTTGACTTCGCTACGCCGGTCACCCGCGCCCTCGCCAGCAGGCACCACCTGTGCTTCGCGGCGTTCAAGCCCCGAGCCGCCACGGTGGTGGCAGCGCTGTGACGGCTCGCTGTGTGGAGCGAAGTCAAGGAGGAGGCTGGGCGAAGCCCGGCCGGGGGACATGAGCGGAACACAGCGGCCCGTCGCAGCGCACGCGCCGGCTGGCGGCTGGCGAGGGGAATCGTTCAAAGTCACCGCACCCCTACCGCAGCGCTCAATACGTCGCCCGCCCCCCTGAGAGGTCGAACACCGCACCGGTGCTGAACGAACATTCTTCGGACGCCAGCCAGGCGATCATCGCGGCCGCCTCGTTCACTTCCAGAAAGCGCCCCATCGGGATCTTGCTCAGCATGAAGTCGATGTGCTGCTGTGTCATCGAATCGAAGATCGCGGTCTTGGCTGCGGCCGGCGAGACGGCGTTGACGAGCACGCCTTTGGTCGCCAGCTCTTTTGCGAGCGACTTGGTCATCGCGATCAGCCCGGCCTTCGAGGCGCTGTAGTGCGAGGCGTTCGGGTTGCCTTCCTTGCCCGCCACCGAGGCGACGTTGACGATGCGGCCGTAACCCTGCCTCAACATGTGCGGCACGACCGCGCGGCACGTGAGGTAAGGCGCGACGAGGTTGACCTCGATCACGCGCCGCCACACCTCGGGCGCCACCTCCCAGGTGGGCGCGTTGCCGCCGGTGATGCCGGCGTTGTTCACGAGAATGTCGATGCGTCCATGCGCTTCGACTGCCGCTTGCGTGGCGGCGGCCACGTCGGCCTCGACGCACAGCTCGACGATCGAAGTGCTGACCTTGCCCAGTTTGCCGAGCGTGTTTTCGGCTTGCGCCAGCCGCGCGGCGTCGATGTCCCACAGCACCGCGCCGCCACCCGACTGCAGCACACGTTCGGCCACGGCGTAGCCGATGCCTTGTGCGCCGCCGGTGATCACGGCCACGCGGCCTTTCAGGTCGATCTGGTTCATCAGCGCAAGCCTTTCAGGGTGACATCGGCGTTCGGCGCGGCAGCGCAATCGTCGATGTACTGGCGGATGATCTCGGCGAAGCCGGTGTGGGGCACGAGCCCGAGCCTGGCCGCCCGTTTCGACGACGCACCGCTCGGCCAATTGGCCACGATGCCGGCTATTGCGGAGTCGCGCACGAAACGTACGCGCTCGCGCACAGCCGGGCCCGCCACTTGTGCCAGCGCTTCCAGCATGTCGGACACTCGCACGTTGAGTGCGGGCAGGTTCAGCGCGGTGCGGCCGTTGAAGGCGTCGCGACTCGCTTCGAACACGGCGATCAAGCCCTCGACCGTGCGGGTCGGCGACGACACCGGGTGCGACACGCTCGCATCCACCGGGCAGATCGAGTCCACGCCGGCCAGCGGCTCGCGAATGATGCCGCTGAAGAACGACGAGGCCGCGCCGTTGGGCTTGCCTGGGCGCACCGTGACCGTCATCAAACGCGCAGCGCGGCCGTCGATGTAGCCCTTGCGGGTGTAGTCGGCGACCAGGTGTTCGCAGATCAGCTTCTGCGTGCCGTACGAGGTTTGTGGCGCGGGCAAGGTGTCGTCGGCGACCACGCCGGGCAGCGGCACGGCCGGGTCGGGGCCGAACACCGCAACCGAGCTCGAGAACACCACACGCGCCGGCTTCCCGCCAGCGTTCACGTTGAAGCGCAATGCGTCGAGCAGGGCGCGGGTGCTGTCGAGGTTGGAACGCAGGCCCAGGTCGAAGTCGGCCTCACACTCGCCCGACACGGCCGAGGCGAGGTGAAAGACACCGTCGAAGGGCTCTTCGCGCAGCGCGTCGGTGTGGGTCAGCAGCGGGCCGGTGCGCGCCTTCACGCGCGGGTCGGCGAGCAGGTCGGGCCGAGGCGGGCTGATGTCGGTCAACACGACCTGTGTGATCGTCTGGCCGGCGAGCGTGCCGCGGGCCAGCAACGCGCGGGCCAGGCGGTCGCCGAGAAAGCCGCCGCCGCCGGTGATGAGCAATTTCATGGAGTGGCTCCTTCGTGTGAGTGAACGCGGCGCGGGCTCACCAGCGCGCGCCGAATGTCTGGCCCAGCTCGTTGATCTGCGCATCGGTCAAGGGCGAAACGCTGCGGCCGGTCAGCAGCCACAGACGCGCGGTTTCTTCGAGTTCTTCGAGCACGGCCATCGCGCTGGTGGGTGAGTCGTGCCAGACGTTCGGGCCCAACCGGTCGAGCATCACGGCGCGGATCGGCGCGCCGCGGGCCTGGGCGGCGGCGATCGCGGCAGCCACCGCCATGGCCGCTGCCGGGTCGCCGGGGCGGTGGTAGGGAACGAGCGGCACGTGGCCGACCTTCATCACGTAATAGGGCGTGATCGGCGGCACGATGTCGGCCGCGCTCCAGACACCGGCGAGCGTGAGCGCGACCAGGTGTGTGGCGTGGGTGTGGATCACGCAGTGCGCCTCGGGCTCGGCAGCGTAGATGCTGCGGTGCATGGCCAAGGTCTTGCTGGCGCGCTCACCACTGAGCTGCGCGCCTTCCAGGTTCACGTGCGCCAGTGTGTGCGGCTGCAGGAAGCCCAGGCACGCGTCGGTCGGCGTGATCAGATAACCGCGGCCTTCGGGCAGGCGCACGCTGATGTTGCCCGCGCTCGCGTGCACGTGGCCGCGCTCGAACAGCGAGCGGCCGACGCGGCAGATCTCTGAACGCAGTTCGTCGATGCTCATCGTGCCGCCGCGCGTTTGCGCGCGGGTGTGGCGGCGGCACGCTTCACGGTGGCGCGCCGCCGCAAGCCGGTGATCACGCCGCCTTCGACCAGGCGCTGTTCGCCGTGCACCAGGTGCCCGGTAGCGCAACGCCGGGCGCGCGCCGGGTCGCGTGCCGCGATCGCTTCGACGATGGCGCTGTGCTCGATGCGCACTGCGTCCATGAAGTCCTGGCGCCGCGCTTCGTTGCCGCGGGTGATGCGCATGCCGGCACGCAGGTACTGTTCGAGAAACCCGATCAAGAGGGTGAACTGCGGGTTGCCGGTGGCTTCGCCGATGGTGCGGTGGAAGGCCAGATCTTCGTCAACACCGTCGCGGCCGGCCGCGGCGGCTTCGTCGATGTTTTTGAGCGCGCGGCGCAGCCCGGCCACCTGGGCCCGCGTGGCGCGCTCGGCGGCCAGCGCGGCGATCTCGCCTTCGAGCACCCTGCGAACCTCGACCACGTGCACCACGGCCTGCACCGATTCGAGCACGCTCGGGTCGAATGCCAGCGCCTGGTTCAGCGGTGGCGGAGCCACGAACACACCCGAGCCCTGGCGCGAGCGCACCATCTCGCGCGACTTGAGCTGGTGCACCGCCTCGCGCACCACGGTGCGCGACACGCCGTGGGCGAGCGCGAGCTGCTGCTCGGTGGGCAAGCGGTCGCCGGGGCGCAGCGCGCCCGACTCGATCTGCGCGCCCAGCAGCCCGGCGAGCCGGTCGGACAAACGCTCGGTGACGAGCCGCGTCGGGGCGGGCGACAAATTCGGCAAAGTGGCAGGCAGGTGCAGCATGGTTATCCGGTCATCATACAAATATGCCGCCCACGGCGGCCTAGGGTTTTGTTCTAACGGTTTGTCCTGATGGCGGTGGCGCGCAGCAATGTTGATACTCGCGCCGCACGGCAGTGTGCATTGGGGCCGCGCGCCACGTGGCGGCCTGCACTGCCCGCCATCAATCCAGGATCCCAGGCCATGGCCAGCGTCACCATTCAAGCGGTCAAGAAGAGCTTCGGCGCGGTGCCGATTCTGCACGGAGTCGACATCGACATCGACGATGGGTCGTTCACCGTGTTGGTCGGCCCGTCGGGTTGTGGCAAGAGCACGCTGCTGCGCATGATCGCCGGGCTCGAGCAGATCAACGGCGGCGAAATCCGCATTGGCGACCGGCGCGTGAACGAGCTGCAACCGAAGGAGCGCGACATCGCGATGGTGTTCCAGAACTACGCGCTGTATCCGCACATGACGGTGCGCCAGAACATGGCGTTTTCGCTCACGCTGGTCAAGATGGACAAGGCCACGATGGACGCCAAGGTGGGCCGCGCGGCCGAGATCCTGGCGCTCGACGCCTTGCTCGACCGCTACCCGCGCCAGCTCTCGGGCGGGCAGCGGCAGCGCGTGGCGATGGGGCGTGCGATCGTGCGCGACCCGCAGGTCTTCCTGTTCGACGAGCCGCTCTCGAACCTCGACGCCAAGCTGCGCGTGGCGATGCGCAGCGAGCTGAAAGAACTGCACCAGCGACTGAAGACCACCTCGATCTACGTCACGCACGACCAGATCGAGGCGATGACGATGGGCGACAAGATCGTCGTGATGCGCGATGGCCGCATCGAACAGACCGGCGGGCCGCTCGATCTGTACGACCACCCGGCAAACCAGTTTGTCGCCGGCTTCATCGGTTCGCCGGCCATGAATTTCCTGCCGGGCACCTTGCGCCGCACAGCGAGCGCGGCGCAGATCGAGCTCAAGGATGGCACCCGGCTCGATGCGCCACAGCGCACCGGCGGCGTCGACGGGCAGCCGGTCGTCTTCGGCACGCGGCCCGAGCACCTGACGCTGGTAGATGCCGGAGGCATCCCGGCCAAGGTCGCCGTGATGGAGCCGACCGGCATGGACACCTTCGTCGCCTGCCGCCATGAAGGCATCGAGTTGTCGGCCGTGTTCCGCGAGCGCCACGACTTCGCCCCCGGCAGCACGATCCACCTCCTGCCCGACCTGCAGCGCGCGCATCTGTTCGATGCGGCGAGCGGCCGGCGCCTGGCCGCCTGATCTTTCCTTTCCCGCGTCAAAAACAGCCTGATCACAGAAGGAGACACACCATGACCGAATTCAATCGCCGCAAGTTTCTCGAGAGCTCCGCCGGCGCCGCCGCGGCGGCCACTGTTGGCACGGGCGCTGCGGTGTTCGCACCTGCAGTGCACGCGCAGACACTGGCGCTCAAGCCCGAAAAGGGTGCCAAGCTGCGCGTTCTGCGCTGGAGCCGCTTCGTGCAGGGCGATATCGACGCCTACATGATCAACGTCAAGAAGTTCACCGACAAGACCGGCATCGAGGTTCGTGTCGACAACGAGGGCTGGGAAGACGTGCGGCCGAAAGCGGCGGTGGCGGCCAACACCGGCGCCGGCCCCGACATCATCCTGTCGACCAACGACGACGCCAACCTCTACCCCGACAAGCTGCTCGACGTGACCGACTTGGCCGAGTACCTGGGCAAGAAGTACGGTGGCTGGTACAAGGCCGGCGAAGACTTCAACCGCCCGGACGGCAAGCACTGGATCGCACTGCCGCTGGGCTCGGCCGGCTCGATGATGGTCTACCGCGAGAGCGTGCTGAAGTCGGCCGGATTCGACGCCTTCCCGAAGGACACGGATGCTTTCCTGAAGATGTTCAAGGCGGTCAAGGAAAAAGGCATGCCCGGCGGCATGGCGCTCGGCAACGCGACTGGCGACGGCCTGTGGTGCAACTGGCTGGTCTGGGCGTTCGGCGGCAAGCTCGTCGACGCCAGCAACAAGGTCGTGATCGACAGCGCCGAGACGCTCAAGGCACTTGAGTACGGCAAGGAGCTGTATGCCACCTTCATCCCGGGCACGCTGTCGTGGCTCGACTCGAACAACAACAAGGCCTTCCTCGATGGCCAGATCTCGGTCACGAACAACGGCATCTCGATCTACGTCGCGGCCAAGAACTCACCCGATCCGAAGCTCAAGGAGATGGCGCAGGACATCCAGCACGCGTCGTTCCCGATCGGGCCGGTGGGTGTACCGACCGAGTCGCACCTGTACTTCAACCAGATGATCATGAAGTACACCAAGTTCCCGCAGGCGTCCAAGGCATTTCTGCAGTTCATGATGGAGCAGGAGCAATTCGACCCCTGGCTGACCGGCGCCCAAGGTTATGTGGCGCCGCCGCTGGCGGCCTACGCAAAGAGCGCGATCTGGACTTCGGATCCGAAGAACACGCCATACCGCGACGCAGTGAAGAACCTGCGCCCGGCGGGCTATGCCGGGAAGCTGGGCTACGCGTCGGCCGGCGCCGCCGCCGACTTCATCATGGTCAACATGGTGGCCGAAGCGATCAGCGGCGCGAAGACGCCGAAGGAAGCGGTCGAACGCGCGCAAAAGCGCGCCGAGCGCTACTACAAAGTCTGATATTGCCGACACCTGCGGTGCCGCAAGCGCTTGCCTCGTTCGAACGTCACGCAATGCGTGACGTTCGATCTGGCGGGCGTGCGGTGCGTCAGCGCCCGCATCTGGCGAACTCAACCGGACGATCATTTGATGTTTGAGAGGCTGCAAAACAGTCGCAACGGGCTCGGGCTCCTGTTCATGCTGCCGGCGGCGGTGTTGCTGCTGCTTTTCCTCACCTACCCGCTCGGTCTCGGCGTGTGGCTGGGCTTCACCGACGCCAAGGTCGGCCGTTCGGGCGAATGGATCGGCCTGGAGAACTACGAGTTTCTCTGGGGCGACAGCGTCACGCGGCTGGCGCTGTTCAACACGCTTTTCTACACCACGATCGCCAGCATCCTGAAGTTCGGCCTCGGGCTGTGGCTGGCATTGCTGCTGAACCGCAACATCCGGTTCAAGACCTTCTTCCGCGCGGTGATCCTGCTGCCCTACATCGTGCCGACCGCGCTGTCGGCGATCGCGTTCTGGTGGATCTACGATTCGCAGTTTTCGATCATCAGCTGGGCGCTGGTGAAGATGGGGCTGATCGACACTTACATCGACTTCCTCGGCTCACCGTGGAACGCGCGCTTCTCGGTCATCGCCGCCAACGTCTGGCGCGGCGTGCCGTTCGTCGCGATCACGCTGCTCGCCGGCTTGCAGACGATCTCGCCGTCGTACTACGAAGCCTCGGCGATCGACGGAGCTTCGCGCTGGCAGCAGTTCCGCCATGTCACGCTGCCGCTGCTGACGCCGATCATCGCGGTGGTCATGACGTTCTCGGTATTGTTCACCTTCACCGACTTCCAGTTGATCTACGTGATCACGCGGGGTGGCCCGCTCAACGCAACCCATCTGATGGCCACACTGGCATTCCAGCGGGCGATCAACGGGGGTGCGCTCGGCGAAGGCGCGGCGATTGCCATCGCGATGGTGCCGTTCCTGCTGGCCTGCATCATGTTCAGCTTCTTCGGCTTGCAGCGCCGTGCGTGGCAACAGGGCGGGTCCGACAAATGAGCCAGGACAAAGGCGTCGACTCCGAAGGCATGAGTTTTCTCGAATCCGTGCCACGCCGCGCGGTCACGGTGTACCTGCCACTGGTGGTGTTCCTGATCGTGCTGCTTTTCCCGTTCTACTGGATGGCGATCACCTCGGTGAAGCCCGATGCCGAATTGCTGTCGCGCGACGGCAATCCGTTCTGGGTCATCGGCCCGACGCTCGCGCACTTCCACAAGCTGCTGTTCGAGACCTCGTTTCCGGGCTGGCTCTGGAACACCGTGCTGGTCTCCGTGGTGGCCACCGGCTTCTCGCTGGTGGCCTCGGTGCTTGCGGCCTACGCGATCGAACGGCTGCGCTTCAGCGGCTCCAAGCACGTCGGGCTGGCGATCTTTCTGGCCTACCTGGTGCCGCCGTCGATTTTGTTCATCCCGCTGGCCAACGTGGTGTTCAAGCTCGGCCTGTTCGACACGCGCTGGGCGCTGATCCTGACCTACCCGACCTTCCTGATCCCGTTCTGCACCTGGCTGCTGATGGGCTACTTCCGTTCCATCCCGGTCGAGCTCGAAGAATGTGCGCTGATCGACGGCGCGAGCCGCTGGCAGATCCTCGTGAAGATCGTCTTGCCACTGGCGGTGCCGGGCTTGATCTCGGCCGGCATCTTCGCATTCACGCTGTCGTGGAACGAATTCATCTATGCGCTCACGTTCGTGTCGTCGTCCGAATCCAAGACCCTGCCGGTCGGCGTCGTCACCGAACTCGTGCAGGGCGACGTCTACCAATGGGGGCCCTTGATGGCGGGCGCCTTGCTCGGCTCGCTGCCGGTGGCCTTCGTGTACTCGTTCTTCGTCGAGTACTACGTGTCGGGGATGACGGGTTCGGTCAAGGAGTGAGCCTGCGGCCCGGGATGGGCTCGCCGTGTCACCCTGTTCGCAAGCGCTGAACCGCGTCGCGGATCATTCTTCGGCCCTGCTGCTCCTGCGCGCGCGCCTTTGCCCGCAACAGGTCTGCATGCGCTCTGCCCGCCGCACTTCTTGACACGGGTTTGAATTGCGCCTATAGTTTGAACGACTGTTTAATCCAGTTGTTCAAATATGAAAAAAGACGCCCCGACTGCACGCCAAACGCCCGCCCCGGCCAGCGAGCGGCCGCTCGCCGATGCTGACGTCGGGCAAACCAAGGGCAAGATCCTCGACGCTGCGTTTCGCCGCCTCGCCACCGAGGGCTACGCGGCCCTGAGCGTGCGCGAAATCGCAAAAGACGCGGGTGTCAACCACGCACTGATCAACTACCACTTCCGCACCAAGGACCAGTTGGTCATCGAGGTGCTCGACGCAGCCAATCGCCGCTTGCTGGAGCGCCAGCAGGCGATGTATGGCGCGCCAGGTGGGTTTGCGCAGAAGTGGGCTGAAGCGCGGCGTTTCTACGAGAGCGACCTGGCGTCGGGCTTCGTGCGGGTGCAGGCCGAATTGTGGGCGGCGAGCCTCGGCAACGCCGAACTGCGAGAGAAATTCCTGCCGCGCCTGCTCGCCTGGAAGCAACTGGTGCAGGGCGCGGTGCGAGAGGCTTTGAATGCCTGCGAGGCCCATGGCGTTGCCTTGCCGGCGCCGTTCACCGCCGAGGTCATCGCCTGCTGGCTGTCGGAGTTCTGGCTTGGCATGGAGTTCGCCGATCTGCTCCAGGTGAAAGACGAGAAGCTCGGGCACCGCGCGGCACTCGACGCCGTGCAATGGCTGCTCGAATCACTCGATGCACGCGTTGCCAAACTGCCGGCCCGGGCAAGGAAGCGCTGATGAACACCCCACGCCCCGAGAAGTTCGACCAGCTGGTCGGCGCGCTGCCCGAGCCCGGCGTGCTGCCCGATGCCGACCGACAGCCGTTTGCCTCCGTGCAACCGGCATTCGAAGGCTTCGTCGACCGCGACGGCGTGAAACTCTGGTACGCGGTGTGGGGCGACAGCGGGCCCTGGCTCGCATTCGCGCCGCCGTTCCAGATCGTGCACGCGCAGATGCTCAAGGCAGTGGTGCCTTACCTGTCGCACCACTTTCGCGTCATCACGACCGACGGACGTGGCAATGGTCGTTCCGACCGCCCGCAGGGGCAGGGGGCTTACGACTTCGAACACTACTATGCCGACTTCGTTGCCGTGCTCGACGCGGCGGGCGCTGATCGCTGCGCGCTGGTGGGCATCTCGGCGGCGGCGATGACCGTGCTGCGACTGGCCGCCGAACAGCCGCAGCGCGTGACGCACCTCGTGATTGCCGGCGGCTTTGCCGACTCGCTGATCGAGGGCGAGGCCATGAAGAAGCGGATGGCGCTCGAAGAC
The DNA here is from genome assembly GCA_039930465.1 of Burkholderiales bacterium. Lineage (GTDB taxonomy): Bacteria > Pseudomonadota > Gammaproteobacteria > Burkholderiales > Burkholderiaceae_C > LMDS01. Next base: position 29,085 of record JBDTTU010000005.1, on the reverse strand, counting down.
AAGCTGGTGCGGTCTGATTGGCCCGGCTACGTCGACTGGTTCATGTCGACGATCTTCAGCGAGCCGCATTCGACCAAGCCCTACGAAGACGGCGTGCGCTACGGCTGGGCGACTGACGCTGCGGTGATCGACTGGGTTCGCCAAGGCTGGATGAACAACGACGTGCGGGCCGCCGCGCAACGTGTGGCCTGTCCGACGCTGGTGATCCACGGTGACAACGACCGCCGCGTGCCGTACGCCAAGGGCGCAGACATTCACGCCCTCGTGGCCGGATCGCGCATGCTGACGATCGTCGGCGGCGGGCACGTCACCGCGGCGCGCGACCCGGTCGTGTTCAACCGCGCGGTGCGCGACTTCGTCGGTGGTGCCCCGCGAAACGCCAGCTGGACGCGCGCGATGCAGCGCCGGCGCAAGGCGCTCTTCGTCTCGAGTGCGATCGGCCTGGGCCACGTGCAGCGCGACCTGGCCATCGCGCGCGAGCTGCGCAAACTGCAGCCGGATCTCGACATCGACTGGTTCACAGTCGACCCTGCAGCGCACTACCTCGAGCGCGAGGGCGAGCGGCTGCACCCGATCACGGCGCGCCTGGCCAACGAGAGCCGTCACTTCGAGCAAGTGGCCGGCGAGCACGACCTGTCGGCCTTCTTCGCACTTCGCACGATGGACGAGATCATGGCGCACAACTTCATGACCTTCGTCGACCTGGTCGAGGCCGAGCACTACGACATCGTGATCGGCGACGAGGCCTGGGACATCGACTACCACTATCACGAGAACCCCGAGCTCAAGCGCCAGCCCTTCGTCTTCCTCACCGACTTCGTCGGCTGCCTGCCGATGAACCCGGACGACGCGCGCGAAGCCCACCTCTGCGCCGACCGCAACGCCGACGACATCGAACACGTGGGCCGTTACCCGTATGTGCGAGATGCGGCGCTGTTCATCGGCAACCCCGACGATATGACCGAAGCCCCGTTCGGCCCTGGCTTGCCCGGCATTCGCGAGTGGACCGACAAGAACTTCTGCTACTGCGGCTATGCACTGCCGTTCGACCCGCAGGCGCTGGCCGATACCGAAGCGCTGCGTGCACAGCACGGCTACCGGCGCGACGAGAAAATCGCCATCGCCGCGGTGGGCGGCACGGCCACCGGCCGGCACCTGCTGCAGCGCATTGCGCAGGCGTTCCCGCGCATGAAGCGCGAGCTGCCGGAGCTGCGCTTGATTCTCGTGACCGGGCCGCGCATGGACACCAAGGGCTTTCCGCAGATCCCTGGTCTCGAGCTCAGGCCCTACGTGCACAAGTTGTACGAGCACCTGGCGTGTTGCGACCTGGCGCTGGTGCAGGGGGGCCTCTCGACCACGATGGAACTGGTGGCGACCGGGCGGCAGTTCCTGAGCTTTCCGCTGCAGCACCACTTCGAGCAGTGCGTGCACGTGCGGCGCCGCCTTGCCAACTATGACGCCGACCGGTCGCTCGACTACGCCACGCTCGACCCCGAAACGCTGGCCGAGCGTGCGTTGACCGCGTTGCACCAGCCGGTGCGCTACCGGCCAGTGGAAACAGACGGCGCCGCGCGCGCCGCGCTGCGCATTGCGCAGGTCCTCGAAAACCGTCATTGGGCGCGATAGGGGCCCGCGCCGGCCCCGACTTTCTTCAAAGGAGCTTTTCCATGGCAGTCATCTCAGCCCTGTATGGCTTGTTCGCCTACGTCTTCTTTCTCGCCACCTTCGTTTATGCGATCGGCTTCGTTGGCAACTTGCCGTTGTTGCCCAAGACCATCGACAGCGGCGCGCCCGGGCCGCTGGCCGAGGCGCTGGTCGTCAATCTGATGTTGCTGGGTCTGTTCGCCGTACAGCACAGCGTGATGGCGCGCCGTGGGTTCAAGCGCTGGTGGACCCGCATGGTGCCCGAAGCGGTCGAGCGCAGCACCTTCGTGCTGGCCGCCACGGCGGCGTTGGCGCTGCTGTTGTGGCAGTGGCGGCCCATCAGCGAGCCGGTGGTCTGGGCGGTCGAGTCACCGGCCGCCAGAGTCGCGGTGCAGGCGGTATTCTGGCTCGGCTGGGCGGTACTGCTGATCAGCACGTTTCTCATCAACCACTTCGAGCTGTTCGGCTTGCGCCAGGTTTACGCGCGCCTGCGCGGCCAAGGCTTGCCGACGGCTGACTTCAAGACGCCGCTGTTCTACCGTCATGTGCGGCACCCGATCTATCTCGGCTTCTTGCTCGCGTTCTGGGCGGCGCCACAAATGACCGCCGGCCACCTGCTGTTTGCCGTTGCCACCACTGGCTACATCCTGATCGGCATCTGGTTCGAAGAGCGCGATCTCATTGCGCAGTTCGGCAATCGCTATCGCGTGTACCGCGAACAGGTCGGCATGCTGCTGCCGCGCGTGCGCAAGTCACGCGGGAAAGACGCCGCCGGTCAGTAGGGCGTTTGCGGCGGCGCGCGGGTTCACGGGCTTGAGCCCTGCGCTGAAGTCGCGCGCTGGTCGCGTGACCATGCCCGAGCGGGGCACCCGCGTCCGTTCGGGTGAGCTGCGCCGGCGCCGCTTGAGGAGATTCTCTTTCGGCGAACCACAGGTCCGGCGCCCTGTCTCCACCTCGTGACGTGTTGGGTGCGAAAACGCGAGCTCGCAACCTGCGGCCGGGTTTGTCTTGAGCATCGCAACGCCCGTTACAGTCCAGCCCATGAACGTTCAGGCACGGCTTCAGCCCTGTTCGATCGCGGCTGCGGTCTGCACCGGGCTGGCCGCGTTCGCCGGCTGCGAGCTCTGCCGTGAGCGACGGCGCCCTTCGCTGAAGCCCAGGGCAGCGCCATGTGGCTGAAGCGCCTCTTTCCCGTGAGCCACGGGAAGCACATGGGGTGCAGCGTCGCACGGTGCGGGCAACGCGCCACCAGAACGAACAGGCACCGAAAATGAAAGCCAGCTGGCAGGCCCGCGTGGCCGCGTTCGTCATTCGTCATCGCGTCAAGCCAGCCCTCGGCGACTTCAGCGACATCGCCCGTGTGCGGGCGACGTTCGGCAAACCGTTGCCCGCACCACGAGGCGTGCGCTACACCAACGCCGTGGTCGGCGGTGTGCCGGGAGAGTGGGTCGAAGCCGAGAGCGGCGGCGCAGCCGCGACCACGCTGCTGTACCTGCACGGCGGTGGTTTTGTCGGATGTTCGCCGAGCACCCACCGTTCACTGACCGCCGCGCTCGCGCTGCAAGGCTTGCGCGTGTTCGTGCCCGACTACCGGCTCGCGCCCGAGCACCCGTTTCCCGCCGCAACACAAGACGTGCAATCGGTATGGCGCGCGCTGCGTGCTTCGCAAGCGGGCCGCCTCGTCGTCGCTGGCGACAGCGCCGGTGGCAACCTCGCGCTCGGCCTGATGCTGGCGCTGCGCGATGCTGGTGAAGCGCTGCCCGAAGCGGCCGCGTTGTTCTCGCCCGCCGTCGACCTCACCGGTGGCAGCCCCTCGCTGCTGGCCAACGCCGAACGCGATGCGATGTTTCGCGGCGACAAGCTCGAAAACCTGCAGCGGGCCTATCTCGGTGACGCCGACGCCGCGCAGCCGCTCGCGTCGCCACTGCTCGGCGACCTGCGCGGCCTGCCACCGCTGCTGCTGCACGTCGGCGAAGACGAAGCCTTGCGCGACGACAGCATCCGCCTCGCGCAGAAAGCGCGCGCGGTCGGTGTCGTCGTCGACCTGCAGGTCTTCCCGAAAGTCGCGCATGTGTGGCAGCTGCTGTGGCGCTTGCCCGAAGCACGGCGCTCGGTGCAGGCGGCGGCGCTGTTCCTGCGCGAGGCCTCGCGCGAGCGCAGCGTCGAGCAGCACGACGTGATCATCGTCGGCGCCGGCCTGTCGGGCATCGGTGCGGCGGTGCACCTGCAACAGCGGTGCCCCGGCAAGCGTTTCACGCTGCTCGAAGCGCGCGAAGCGCTGGGCGGCACCTGGGATTTGTTCCGCTACCCCGGCGTGCGCTCCGATTCCGACATGTACACCTTGGGCTACATGTTCAAGCCCTGGAAAGACGCCAAGGCGATCGCCGACGGCCCGGCCATTCGCGCCTACATCGCCGAGACCGCGGCCGAGCACGGCATCGACCGCCACATTCGTTTCCAGACCCGTGTGATCAGCGCCGACTGGTCGGCCAGCGATGCGCGCTGGGCGGTCGTTGTCGAACGCGGCGCGCAGCGCGAGCGCAGCACCTTGCACTGCAAGTTCCTGCTCTTCGGCAGCGGCTACTACAGCTACGCGCAACCCTATCAACCGGAGTTGCCGGGCATGGAAGCTTTCGCCGGCCGGGTGCTGCACCCGCAGTTCTGGCCCGAAGCGCTCGACTATGCCGACAAGCGCGTGGTCGTGATCGGCAGTGGGGCCACCGCGGTGACGCTCGTGCCCGAGATGGCCAAGACCGCCGCCCACGTGACGATGCTGCAGCGCTCGCCCACCTACGTGGTCTCGCGCCCGTCGAGCGACACGCTCGCCGAGCGCCTGAAGCGCTGGCTGCCGGCCCTGCTGGCCTACCGCCTGGTGCGCTTGAAGAACGTGCTGGTCGGCATGCACTTTTACCGCCTGGCACGCAAGTACCCGGTGCAGGCCAAAGCGCGCCTGGTCGGCCTGGTGCAGCATGAACTCGGGTCGAGCTTCGACGTGGCGCGCCACTTCACGCCCTTGTACAACCCGTGGGACCAGCGTGTCTGCCTGGTGCCCGACGGCGATTTGTTCAAGTCGATCCGCGAAGGCCGTGCCTCGGTCGCCACAGATCGCATCGAGCGTTTCACCGAGCACGGCATTCGCCTGCAGTCGGGTGAAATACTGCCGGCCGACATCGTCGTCACCGCCACCGGCCTGCAACTCAACGTGATCGGCGACGTGAAGCTGAGCCTCGATGGCCAGGCCGTCGACATGTCGCAAGCACTCATCTATAAGGGCATGATGTACAGCGGCATCCCGAACATGGCCAATGTCTTCGGCTACACCAATGCGAGCTGGACGCTGAAGGCCGACCTCACGGCGCGCTACGTGTGCCGCCTGCTCAAGCACATGGACAAACGCGGCGCCACGGTCGCCACGCCCACAAGGGACGCGGGCATCTCGCCCGAACCCTTTCTCACCTTCACCTCGGGCTACGTGCGCCGCGCGCTCGAGATGCTGCCCAAGCAGGGCGACCGCAAACCCTGGCGCCTGTACCAGAACTATGTGCTCGATCTGGTGACTCTCGACCTGGGCAAGGTCGACGACGGCGTCATGCGCTTCGGCAGGGCAGACCGGAACTGACGCAAAAGCGGCTCGGTCTGCGCCAGGGGATCTATGGGGCCGCGAAGCCGCCCTTCAGGCATTCGCGCAAGTAGGCAACCCAGGCCTGAACGGCTTGCGGCACGTGTGGGCTGTACGGGCGCATCGCGTACACGTTCTCGCCGAACGCTCCCACCGAACGCCAGCCCGGCAGCACATGCACGAGCTTGCCGGCGAGCAGCTCGCGCTGCGCGCTGAAGTCGGGCAGCAGGGCGATGCCCACGCCGCCCAGTGCTGCTTCGCGCAGGGCTTCGCTGTTGTTCGCCGCGAACGCGCCGCGGATCGCCACGCTGACGGCGCTGCTCTTCCCCTTCAGCGGCTCGAAGCGCCAGACCGACGAGCCGCCGGTGCGCAGGTATCGCAGGCCATCGTGCGCTGCCAGGTCTTCGGGGCGAGACGGCGTGCCACAGCGCCGCAGGTAGCTGCGCGTGGCCACCAGCAACGCGTGCGATTCGCACAGCGCCCAGGCGACATGGGTCTCGGGCACGACGCTGGTGTGGCGGATCGCCACGTCGAAGCCGTCTTGCGCGAGCGAGACGATGCGGTCAGCCAGCTCCAGCTCGATGCGCACCTCGGGGTGCTGCTTCAGGAACGCCGGCACGAGCGGCACGATCTGCTGCCGGCCGAGCGCCACCGGTGCGGTCACGCGCAACAAGCCGCGCGGCGCCTGCGACAGGTCTTTCACGTCGGCGAGGCTGCGCTCGATCTGCTCGAACGCGCTGCGGGTGGCGTCTGCCAGTTGCTGCCCGGCTTCTGTCAGCCGCACGCTGCGCGTTGTGCGCCGCACCAGGGGCACACCGGCCGCCTGCTCAAGCGCGGCGATGCGCTGGCTCATCGCCGCCTTGCTCACACCCAGGCGCTGCGCCGCTGCGGTGAAGCTGCCGGCAGACGCCAGCGTCACCAGCCAGTGCACATGCGACCACAGGTTTTCGCTTTTTACGCTTTTCATGCCGTTATTGTTCATTATTCGAAACAATGAATCCAGCAAACAAGCCTTGGCGTGCGCCCCGCGGTTGTCTACAGTGGGCGCACCTTCAACCCGCCAGAGCAAAGCACCATGCCCACACCGACCGCGTTTTCCGCCACCGCCGAAGTCGGCCACTACATCAACGGTCGAAGCGTTGCCAGCACCAGCGGGCGGCGCCAGGCGGTCTACAACCCCGCGACCGGTGCTGTCGCCCGCCAGGTGGCGCTCGGCTCCGTCGAAGAAGTCAACGCGGCGGTGGCTTCTGCCAAGGCCGCCTTCCCCGCCTGGGCCGACATGCCGCCGATCCGGCGCGCCCGCATCCTCAACAAGTTCCTGGAGCTGCTCAACCAGCACCGCGACACCCTGGCCGCGATGATCACCGCCGAACACGGCAAGGTCTTCACCGACGCCCAGGGCGAAGTCACCCGCGGCATCGACATCGTCGAGTTCGCCTGCGGCATTCCCCAGTTGCTCAAAGGCGACTTCACCGACCAGGTTTCCACCGGCATCGACAACTGGACCCTGCGCCAGCCGCTCGGCGTGGTCGCCGGCATCACCCCCTTCAACTTCCCCTGCATGGTGCCCATGTGGATGTACCCGGTGGCCATTGCCTGTGGCAACTGCTTCATCTTGAAGCCCAGCGAGCGTGACCCTTCCGCCTCGGTCTTCATGGCCGAGCTGCTCAAGCAGGCCGGGCTGCCCGACGGCGTGTTCAACGTGGTGCAGGGCGACAAGGTCGCCGTCGATGCGCTCTTGACCCATGCTGACGTGAAGGCGCTCAGCTTCGTCGGCTCGACCCCGATCGCCCAGTACATCTACGAGACCGGAGCCCACCACGGCAAACGGGTCCAGGCCCTGGGGGGCGCCAAGAACCACATGGTCGTGATGCCCGATGCCGACATCGAACAAGCCGTCGACGGCCTGATCGGTGCCGGTTACGGTTCGGCCGGTGAGCGCTGCATGGCGATCAGCGTGGCGGTGCTGGTGGGCGACGTGGCCGACAGGATCGTGCCCAAGCTGGCCGAGCGTGCGAAGACGCTGAAGATCAAGAACGGCATGGAGCTCGATGCCGAGATGGGCCCGATCGTCACGAAGCAGGCGCTCGATCGCATCGAGGGCTACATCGGGATCGGGGTGGAAGAAGGGGCCCAGCTGGTCGTGGACGGCAGGGGCCACAGGGTCAAGGGGCACGAGAACGGTTTCTTCACCGGCGGCACGTTGTTCGACCACGTGACACCAGGCATGCGCATCTACAAGGAAGAGATCTTCGGTCCGGTGCTCTCGTGCGTGCGGGTGAAAGACCTGGCCGAGGCGGTAAAGCTCGTCAACGAACACGAGTTCGGCAATGGCGTGGCCTGCTACACGAGTGACGGCAACGTGGCCCGGGAGTTCAGCCGCCAGGTGCAGGTGGGCATGGTGGGGATCAATGTGCCGATCCCCGTGCCGATGGCGTGGCACGGCTTCGGGGGCTGGAAGAAGAGCCTGTTCGGCGACATGCACGCCTATGGCGAAGAGGGCGTGCGTTTCTACACCAAGCAGAAGTCGGTGATGCAGCGCTGGCCTTTGACCACGCCCAAGGGCGCCGAGTTCGTGATGCCGACGGCGAAGTGACTACTCCGTCTTGGCGCCCGCGCTACTTCAGGCCGTGACGCGCCCCGGCTGGCGCCCCGACCCTTCGGCCTGCGGCGCCAGCCGCCCGAGGTAACGCCGCACACGCTCGTTGCGCGTCAGCTCGGCGAGGCTCGTGGCCTGCATCAGCTGGCTCGTCGCTTCCTCTTTGTGGACGAAGATGAAGCGCTCGCAGACGTCGGCCAGGATGTCGAGGTGCACCGGCTCGTTCGGGTGCAGGCACAGGAACACGAGCTTGCCCTGTGCGCGCAGCTTGCGGAAGAAGTCGAGCATGAAGCCGATGTAGCCGTCCTGGGTGTTGAACTGCGGCTCGTCGAAAAGATGAACCATCGCGCTGTCGCTGCCCGCGTGTTCCAGCATGAAGTTCGGCCGCGTGCGTATGAACGAACGCACCTGGTACGACTGGTGGTAGTGCAGCGCGAGCTTGCTGCGCTGTTGGTAGCGCACCTGGTGGATGTCTTGCCCGGCCACCAGCACCCGCCCGGCGGTCGGCAGGTTGCTGCCGGTGATCAGCTCGAACATCGTGGTCTTGCCGGCGCCGTTGGCGCCCATCACGCCGACGATGGCCGGGCCGCCGATCTCGAAATCTGCTTCGAGCGAGAACGTGGTCTGGCGCTTCGGCCAACCGCGGGTGTAGCGTTTTTCGAGGTGCTCGACACGCAACAAGGGGGTCGTCGTCATCTCATGCTCCGAGCAGTTGGCGGCGCAGGGCGGCGTTGTCGCGCAGGGCGGCGGCAGGGCCTTCGTGCACGATGCGCCCGAGGTTCATCACGCAGACGCGGTCGGCCACCGCGAGGGCGCTGTCGACGTTCTGTTCCACCAGCAACACGGCCACGCCTTCGCGCTTCAGGCGCAGCACGGTGGCCATCACGTCCTGCACCACTTTCGGCGCCAGACCCTGGCTCGGTTCATCGAACAGCACCAGGCCGGGCGCGCCCATCAGCACCCGCGAGATCGCGACCATCTGCATCTCGCCGCCCGAGAGGTTTTCGCACTCGCGCTGCATGAGGTATTCGAGCGCAGAGAAGATCTCGAAACATTCCTTCTCGCTCCAGGCCCGAAAGCGCGTGCGCTTGCGTGCGATCGCGAGGTTGCGCGCGACCGTCAGCGTGGGAAAGACACGCCGGTCGTCGGGCACCCAGCCGATGCCCATGCCGGCGATGCGGTGCGTGGGCGCGCGCGTCACGTCTTGCCCGTCGAAGCAGATCTGCCCGGCGCGCGCCGGTGTGAGGCCGAGGATGGCGCGCAGCGTGGTCGTCTTGCCGGCGCCGTTGGGCCCGAGCAGTGCCAGCACTTCGCCCGGCGCGACCTTGAGCGACACACCGAACAGCGCCTGGCTCTCACCGTAAAACGCGCTGATGTCGTTCACCTCCAGCATCGATGTCATGTCAGCCCCTCGTCCGACGGGTACGTCGGCCGATCCCCCGAGGGGATGCGGGCCGGCTTGGGAGCGGCCCGGCGCTCGGCCCGCGGCGATCTCGGCGATTGCGCTCATGACAGCAGCCCCAGGTTCGAGCGTGCGACCCACGGGTTGGTCTTCAGCTCGGCGGGTGTGCCCTGGGCGATGACCTGGCCCCAGTGGATCACGCAGATGCGGTCGGCCAGGCCAAACAGGAAAGCCATGTCGTGCTCGATGATGACGATGGTGAGTTGGCGTTTCAGCTCTGCAATCAGCGTGGACAGGCGCGCCGTGCCTTCGCTGCCCAGGCCGGCGGTGGGTTCGTCGAGGAACAGCAGGCGCGGCTTGGCGGCCAGCGCCACGCCGATCTCGAGCGCACGCCGTTCGCCGTAAGACAGCCGAGCCGCCGGCACGTTTTCCTTGCCCGCCAGGCCGACGCGCGCCAGCACCTGTTCGGCCTGCGCGTGCGCGGCTTCGTCGCGGCCCAGGTCGCGCCACATCGAAAAGCCTTGCGCGCGCACTTCGGGGAGCGCGAGCATCACGTTGTAGAGCGCGGTGTCGTCGTTGAACAGGTTCATCATCTGGAACGAACGCGACAGGCCCTTGCGCGCGATCTGCCGCGGCGACAGGCCGGTGATGTCTTCGCCGGCGAAGCGCACCGTGCCGCCGTCGGGCCGGTAGCGGCCGGTCAGCACGTTGAAGCAGGTCGTCTTGCCGGCGCCGTTGGGGCCCATGATGCCGACCAGCTCACCTTCGTCGACCGAGAGATTCACGCCTTGCAGCACGACCTGGTCACCGAAGCGTTTTTGCAATTGATGGGTTTCGAAGAGGGCCATGTTCATGCCACCTTGCTCACGTTGCCGTTGACGACCTTCGCTGGCGCGCTGCGCCGAAGCGCGGCCAGCTTGCCGCGCCAGTGTTGCCACGCACCGGCCACGCCGTCGGGCTGGAACAGCACCATCACGATGAAGAGCATGCCGTACCAGAGCAGCCAGGTCTCGGTGTAGGCGCCGAGCAGGTCGCGGGCGAGGATGAAGAACAGCGCACCGATCACCGGCCCCCAGAAGCTCACGAGCCCGCCGCCGATCAGCACCATCATCACGACGAAGCCGGAGTTCTGCAGGCTCATCACGTTCGGGTACGCCGACTGTTGGGCCAGCGCGAACAGGCCGCCCGCCAGCCCCGCGATGCCGGCCGAGATCACGAAGGCCAGCCACTTGTAGAGCCAGACGTTGTGGCCGACGAACGATGCGCGCATCTCGTTCTGCTTCACGGCCCGCAGCACCCGCCCGAACGGCGAGTGCACCAGCCGCCACAAACCGATCAGCACGAGCGTGAACAAAACCAGGGCGAAATAGAACAGCGCTTCGTTGCTGCGCAGGTCGATGTCGATGCCGGGCAGCGACAGCGCGTTGCGCTTGATGTTGAGCAGGCCGTCTTCACCGCCGGTCAGCGAATGCCACTTGCCGGCGACGAACCAGAACAGCTGTCCGAAGGCGATCGTCAACAACGCATAGTAGATGCCGCGCCGGTGCGAGATGAAGGCCGCCACCAGCGCGCCGAAGGCCGCGGCCACCAGCGTGGCGCCGAGCAGCGCGAGCAGCAAGCCCGCACCCCCACGCAACTGCAGCAGGCCGAGCGCGTACGCGCCGATGCCGAAGTAGGCGCCGTGGCCGAACGAGGGCAGACCAGCGTAACCGAGCAGCAGGTTGTGGCCGAGCGCGAACAGCATCCAGATCATGATCTCGAGCGCGAGGTACTGGTACAGCCCGGCCTGCTTCAGCCACAGCGGCGTGCTCGCGAGCAACAGCACGGTGACAATCATCGGCGCGGTGATCAGCTTCGCTTTCGAAGGTTCGGCAGACATGGAGCGTCTCGTGGGAGAAGGGCTGAACTCGCTGAAATATATGTTCTACGTCATTCAAATGCAAGAATATTTGATCTATTCTGCCATCGTCATCACGACAGGCCGTACACCGGCCGCAGGAACGACACCATGAAAAGAGCGCCCACGTACAGCGAGCTGAAAGAAACACTGGCTGGCGTATACCCCGACCTGCCCAAGCAGTTGCAGCGCATCGCGCGCTTCGCGCTCGACAAGCCGGATGAACTGGCCCTCGGCACGGTGGCGGTGATCGCGGCGGCGGCCGATGTGCAACCCTCGTCGGTGATCCGTTTTTCCAACGCGCTCGGCTTCGGCGGCTTTTCCGAGATGCAGCAGATCTTTCGCGGCCACCTGATCGAGCGCAGCAGCAGCTACCGCGAACGCATCGACCAGTTGCGCCGCACCAGCCGTGTCAAGCCCGAGGGCGGCGGCGTGTTGCAGCAGTTCGTTGGCGACGCGGTGGCCGAGTTGGGGCAGCTCGAAGAGAACGTGCACGCGCCCGACATCGCTGCGGCGATTGCACTCATCTGCGGCGCGACACGGGTGCATGTGCTGGCCCAGCGCCGCGCATTCCCGGTGGCCTGCTACCTGGCCTACGCGCTGGGTCAGCTTGAACTGCGCACGCACCTGCTCGACGGCATGGGCGGCATGCTGGCCGAATCGCTGCGCGGCATCGCGCAGGACGATCTGCTGATCGTGGCGAGCTTCCAGAACTATTCGCGCGAGGTGATCGAGGCCGCTGCCGCGGCGCACGAGCGTGGTGTGGCCGTGCTGGCGCTGACCGACAGTGCACTGTCGCCGCTAAAGCCCTCCGCACGCGTGTGCTTCGAGCTCGGCGAAGGCTCGCACCAGGCGTTCCGCTCGCTGGTGGCGCCGATGTGTCTGGCCCAGGCGCTCGTCGTTGGCGCCGGCCACAAACTGGCCGAAGCGCCGGCCGCCAAGCCGCGGCGTGCGCGCCCGAAAAGCGGCGCCAGCGCCTGAGCTGGTTGCCCGCCGCCAGGCCGTTGCACGGCTTGCAGACCTGCTGCTGAAAACCCTCGCAGAACAAATGGAACAAGTGCTGGACACGATTGAATGTATGTTCTATATTGGAATCATGAAAGAACGTTTACTCTGCTCAAGGGCGGGCGCGCCGGAGCTGGTCTGCATGGGCCGCGCCGCCGTCGACCTCTACGGCGAGCAGATCGGCGGTCGCCTCGAAGACATGCAGAGTTTCGCCAAGTACCTGGGCGGTTCGCCCTGCAACACGGCGGTCGGCGCGTCGCGGCTGGGTCTGCGCGCGGCCATGCTCACGCGAGTCGGCGACGAGCACAACGGCCGCTTCGTGCGCGAGGCGCTTGCCGCCGAAGGTGTCGACGTGTCGCAGGTGCGCACCGACCCCGAGCGCCTGACCGCGCTCGTGTTCCTCGGAATCCGCGACCGCGAAACCTTCCCGCTGGTCTTCTACCGAGATCGTTGTGCCGACATGGCCTTGTGCGCCGCCGATGTCGATGCAGAGTTCATCGGTTCGGCGCGTGTGTTGCTGCTCTCGGGCACGCACCTGTCGCAGCCGCAGACCTACGAGGCCTGCATGGCGGCGATTCGCGCGGCCCGCGCGGCCGGCACGCGCGTAGCGCTCGACATCGACTACCGCCCGGTGCTCTGGGGCTTGACCACGCCCGGCCTCGGCGAGCAGCGCTACATCCAGTCCGACACCGTGAGCCGGCACCTGCAGACCGTTTTGCCTTTGTGCGACCTGATCGTCGGCACCGAAGAAGAAGTGCACATCGCCGGCGGCAGCTCGGAAACGCATGCCGCGCTTCGCCGCATACGCGGCTTGTCGAAGGCGCTGATCGTGATGAAGCGCGGGCCGATGGGCTGCGTGGCCTACCCCGACGCCATTCCCGCGCAGCTCGACGACGGCATCAAAGGCCCGGGCTTCCCGGTCGAGGTGTTCAACGTGCTCGGCGCTGGCGACGCTTTCATGGCCGGGCTGCTGCGCGGCTGGGCGCGCGACGAGCCGCTGCAGCACTCGTTGCGCTACGCGAACGCGTGCGGCGCGATTGTCGTGTCGCGCCACGGCTGTGCGCCGGCCATGCCGAGCTGGGACGAGCTGAACCACTTCCTGCAACACGGCTCGCCCACCCCACGCTTGCGTGACGACGAAGCGCTTGAGCAACTGCACCGCGCCAGCACCCGCACGCGGCACTGGCCGGCGCTCGCGGTTTTGGCCTTCGACCACCGCAGCCAGCTCGAAGAACTGGCCGCCGTGCACGGCGCGAGCGCCGCCCGCATCGCCGATTTCAAGCTGCTGGTGGCGCAAGCGGCCGAGCGTGGTTACCGCGCGGCGCAGCTCGAGGTGCCAGACGCCTCGGCCTTGCCGGCACCGGGTGTGATCATCGACGACCGGCATGGCGAAGTGGCGCTGAGCCGCCTCACCGGCCTCGGTTGGTGGGTGGGCCGCCCGGTCGAGTTGCCGGGCTCGCGGCCACTCGCGTTCGAGGCCGGGCTGAACGTGGCGCTGGCGCTGCGCAACTGGCCGGCCGAGCATGTCGTCAAGTGCCTGCTCGCCTACCACCCCGACGATGACGCGGCGCTGCGCGGCAGCCAGCTCGACACCCTGGTGCAACTGGCGCAGGCCTGCCACGCCACCGGCCACGAGTTGCTGGTCGAGGTGATCCCGCCACGCGACAGGCCCGCAGACCACCACACCCTGGCGCGCGCGATGCTGCAGGTCTACGCCCGCGGCGTGAACCCCGACTGGTGGAAGCTGCCGCCGCCGGCCGACGCGCAGACCTGGCGAGAGATCGACGCCGTGATCCAGGCCCACGACCCGCGCTGCCGCGGCGTGCTGCTGCTTGGCCTGGAGGCGAGCGAAGCCAACCTGGCCCAGGGCTTTCGCGTGGCGGCCGGCCAGCCACTCTGCAAGGGCTTCGCGGTCGGGCGTTCGATCTTCGCCGACGCGGCCGCGGCGTGGTTCGCTGGTGAATTGATTGATGCTGATGTCATCGAGCAGGTGTCGCAGCGTTACCTGCGCCTGATCTTCCTGTGGTGCGAGGCGAGGGCGGGCACGCCTGAAGTCAGCGCCCACGCCACTTCACTTGCAAAGACGATCTCATGAACAAGACCATCGGTTTCATCGGCCTCGGAATGATGGGCCACGGCATCGCCAAGAACCTGCTCGCCAAGGGCTTCGGCGTGCGCTTCAAGGCGCATCACAACCGCGCCAATCTGCAAGACCTGATCGAAGCCGGTGCCGTGGAAGTGTCGAGCCGCGCTGAGCTGGTGCGCGGGGCTGGCATCGTGGCGCTGTGCGTGACGGGAACGCCGCAGGTCGAAGACAACGTCTACGGCGACGACGGTCTGCTGGCCGCGGCGCGCGAAGGGCTGGTCGTTCTCGATCATTCCACCGCCGAGCCGGCATCAAGCAGCCGCATCCGTGCCGACTTTGCGGCGCGTGGTGTGCGCTTTGTCGACGCGCCGCTGGCACGCACGCCGAAAGAGGCCGAAGAAGGGCGCCTGAACACCATGGTCGGTGCCGAGCCGGCCGACTTCGAGCTGCTCAAACCCATGCTCGCGGCCTACTGCGAGAACATCATCCACGTCGGCCCGCCGGGCCACGGCCATGTGCTCAAGCTGATCAACAACATGCTCGCGATGACCACCGCTGCCGCGATCGCCGAGGCGATGGCGGCAGCGGCCAAGGCCGGCCTGTCGCCGCAGAAGGTGTTCGACGTGATCTCGGCTGGCGGCGTGAATTCCGGCATCTTCCAGATGATGGTCGGCCGCATGCTGCAGGGCGACCTGGACGGCCTGAAGTTCTCGATCGGCAATGCGCAGAAAGACCTGCGCTATTACACCCACCTGACCGAGATGTTGCCGACCACGAGTTTCATCGCCGAAGCCGCGCACCAAAGCTTCGTGCAGGCGGCGAACCTTGGGCACGGCAACGCGTTCATCGCTTCGCTGCTGAAGGTGCAGGAGCAGATCAACAACGTGCAGATCGTGCCGCGCTGAGCGAGCCACCCCTCGCGAGCGGGTCGACCCCGCCGTGATCCACCACCCCAGGAGACAAGACCATGGACAAGCAGAGCCCCCCGACCGTATTCGTGCCTGCGCGCCGCAGCCTGCTCAAGGCTTCGGCACTGACCGCCGCCGGCGTCAGCCCCTTCTTCGGCCCCTGGGCGCACAACCGCGTCTGGGCCCAGGCGGCAACGGCCAAGCCGCTCGTGATCGGCCTGACGATGGACGCCTCGGGCCAGTACGCCGCGAGCGGCGGTGAAGAGCGGCTCGGCGCGATGATGGCGATCAAGGAATTCAACGACAAGGGCGGCTTGATGGGGCGGCGCATCGAAGCCGTGCACATCGACACCGAGACCACGCCGGCCACCGGTTCGCGCGTGGCCGAACGTTTGATCACGCGCAACGAGGTCGCATTCCTCATTGGCGGTCTGCACTCCGGCGTGGCCAACGCGATCTCGCAGGTGGCGCAGAAATACGGCTGCATCTACATGAACACGAATTCCAGCTCGCCCACCGAAGCGGGCAAAGACTGCCACCGCGTCAAGTTCGTTTGGGACGGCAATGGCACGAACTTCGCGCATGCGATCGTCAAGAACGCGATCAAGGCCCGCGGCAAGAACTGGGTGCTGCTGACCAACGACTACGTGTGGGGCCTGAACACCGCCAAGGCCACGCGTGCGATCGTCGAAGCCAACGGCGGCAGAATAGTCGACGAGCTGCTGGTACCGCAGAACACGCGCGATTTCTCGTCCTATCTGCTGAAGCTGCAGCAGCTCAAGCCCGACGTGGTGGCCACCGCGATCGGCGGCGACGACATCAAGGCGCTGCGCCAGCAGGTGGTGCAGTTGAAGCTCGACAAGTCGACCGCCTGGGTCAACAACCAGCAAGACTGGCCCGACGTGTACGGCCTGGGCCCGGAGGCGATCTTCGGTGTGTTCGGCACCACCTGGTACTACCGCCTCGACCTGCCGGGCGTGAAGGAGTTCGTGGCTGCGTACCAGAAGCAGTTTCCGGGCATGGCGATCCGGGTGCCGGGGAACGTCTATCACAACAGCTACATGTCCACGCGCGAGCTGCTGCGCTGTGCCGAAGAGGCCGGCACGACCAACAACCTGGCGATCATCAAGAAGCTCGAGGGCCGCAAGATGAGCGCGAAAGACCGCATGCAGAACCACGACGCGTGGATCGACCCGGTCACCCACCAATGCCAGCAAAGCATCTACATGGCCAGCTACAACGACACGCCGGCCGAGCGTGACGACATCTTCAGAATCCTCGCCGCGGCCGACCCGAAAGACGTGCAGGACAAGGAGTCTGCGGGCGCCTGCAAGCTCGAGTCGTATGAATCGACGCCGAGCTACCAGCAGTGAACCCGTGGGTGCTAGAAGGGCTCGCACCCCGGCGACGAACCGCAGAATCTCTTCACCATGAACGCGCTGTTGCAGCTGCTTCCGCACCTTCTCAACGGCCTGTCTCTCGGCCTGTTGCTGGCCCTGATCGCGCTCGGGTTCATGCTGATCGTTGGTGTGATGGAAACCATCAACCTCGCGCACGGTTCCTTGTTCGCGCTGGGCATGTACGTGGCGCTGTTCGTGGCCACGCCGACGCTCGGCTGGTTTCCTGAAACGCAGGCCGCGTACCTCTCGCTGCCGGTCGGCACGCGCTATGCGATCGCGCTGTTCCTGGCGCCGCTGATCGTCGGCGCGTTCGGTCTGGTGATCGAACTCGCGCTGCGCCGCACCTACGGCCGCGACCCGCTGTACGGCTTGCTGCTCACCTTCGGCATGGCGCTGGTGATCGAAGAGCTGATCCGCCTTACCTGGGGCTCGAACGAAAAGCAGATGCAATTGCCCGAGGCGATCTCCGGCGCTTTCCTGATCGGTGACCTGATCTATTCACGCTACCGCTTCTTCGCCAGCGGCTTCGCGATCCTGGCGATCTGCGGGCTCTGGCTGTTTCTCGAAAAGACGCCCTATGGCGCGATCATCAAGGCCGGCGCGCACGACAGCGAAATGGTGCGCGCGCTCGGCATCAACCTGTCGCGCCTGCGCTCCGCGGTGTTCGCGCTCGGCATTGCCTTGGCTGCCGTGTCGGGTGTGGTGATGGCGCCGATCTGGGGCATTCGCCCGCACGTCGGCGTCGACGCGGTCGTGCCGGCCTTCCTGATCATCGTGCTCGGCGGCGTGGGTTCCTTGTGGGGCGCGGTCATCGCCGGGCTGATGGTCGGCATGGTGATGGGCCTGACCGGCGCGTATGCCTCGGAGTGGTCGCTGATGTCGATGTACGTGCTCTTCATCGCACTCGTCACCTTCCGCTCGCGCGGCCTGTTCGGCAAAAAAAGCGTGCTCGACACATGACCTCACTTCCTCTTCAGGACAAGCTCGCCCTCGTCACCGGCGTCAGCTGCAACGCGGTCGCGCCGGCCTACGTGCGCACGCCGATGGTGACCGAACAATTGAACGATGATCAGCGCCGCGAACTGCTGAAGCAGATTCCGGTCGGCCGTTTCTGCGAGCCGGAAGAATTCGCCCACACGGTGCGCTTTCTGGCGTCGCCGTTGTCGGGTTTCATCACCGGCGAGATCCTCGATCTCAACGATGGTCTGTTGATGGACTGAGACGATGAACGATACAACCGACTCTTCGTCCCCCGCGCCGTTCGACCTGAGCGGGCGCACCGCCTACGTGCCCGGCGGTTACGGCGGCATCGGCGAAGCCGTTGCGTGGGGGCTGGCGCGCGCGGGTGCGCGGGTCGCGGTGTCGGGGCGCAGCCTTGACAAAGCGCAGGCCCTGGCCGCGCAACTGCGTGATGCTGGCCATGACGCGCTTGGCGTCGCGATGGACGCCCATTCGGTCACCGACATCCGCCGTTCCGTCGACGAAGTGGCGGCGGCGTTCGGCGGCCTCGACATCCTCGTCAACTGTGTCGGCATCCAGCGTGAACAAAGCCTGGCCGAGGTCACCGAAGAAGCCTTCGACGAAGTGGTTCAGGTCAACCTCAAGGCCACGATGTTCCTGGCGCAGGCCGCGGCGAAACACCAGGTCAGCGCGGTCGAGGCCGGCCGCGCGCCGGGCCGCCAGGTGCACCTGCTCTCGGTGCGCGCGCAACTCGGCCTGAAGAACCGCGGCTACTCGGCCTACTGTTCCACCAAGGGCGCGATCGCGATGCTGGTGCGCCAGCACGCGGTCGAGCTGGCGCGCCACGGCATCACCGTCAACGGTGTGGCACCGACCGTCGTGCGGACCGAAATGGGGAGCCACTGGCTGACGAACCCGGTGACACGCGAGCAGGTGCTCGAACGCATCCCGCTCGGCCGCGTCGCCGAGCCGCAAGACGTGGTCGCGCCGGTGTTGTTCTTCTGCGGCCCGGGCGCGGCCTTCGTCACCGGCCAGACGCTCTACGTCGATGGCGGGCTCACCGCCACGCAATAGACCCCAGCGCGCCGCCGCGCCTCAGCGCAGCAACGCGCGCGCGCGCGCCTTCAGTCGCGGCGCCGGCACCCCCAGCGAAGGCAGCTTGCGGCGCGTGGACAGCACCTGCTCGATATCGTTGTTGGCACCGTCGATCAATACGATGATCGCGCGCTCGGCCTTGACGGGCGAGCGTGCGATCACCGCGTCGAGCACGGCGCGGTGCAGCGGCAGCGACGAAGCCGGGCCGTCGGGCCGCGCGGTCGAGATCTCGAAGCTGGTGCGCAGCAGCGCGCCGAGCGCCTTGCTCATCTGCCCGACCATGCGGTTGTGGCAGGCGCGCAGCAGGCCCTGGTGAAAGCGCAGGTCGCTGCTGACGTAGTCGCCGCCTTCGTCGATGGAGCGTTTCATGCCGGCGTAGGCGGATTCGATCTCGGCGATGTCTTGTGCGGTGGCGCGCTCGGCGGCCAGCCGCACTGCCGCCGGCTCGACCAGACGGCGCAGCTCCTGCAGGTCGCGCAGGAACTCGCGCGACAGGCCGGCACGCGACTGCCAGGCCACCACGTCGGGGTCGAACCAGTTCCATTGTTCTTCGGCCAGCACCCGCGTGCCCACCTTCGGCCCGGTGACGAGCAGCCCCTTGGCGATCAACGACTTCACGGCCTCGCGGATCACGGTGCGGCTCACGCCCAGCTCTTCGCACAGCATCGGCTCAGGGGGCAAAGAGCTGCCGACCGGGTAGCGGCCGGTGACGATGGCCTCGCCGAGCAGGTCGACGGTGCCGCCGTGGACGTTCTTGATCATCACGTGTGCTTCATCGGTTTTCAGCCGCGCACGAACAAGGTGACGAGCGGCTCGTTGCCGAGTTGCCGGCTCCAGTGGCCGTGCACAGCGGGGTCGAAGCTGGCGCCCGCGGGCAGCGTGTCGGCCGAGTAGAAGTGCTCACCGGCAGAGAACACGCGCGAGGCGCCGCCCTGCAAGCCGATCTCCATCTGCCCGCCGAGGATGAACACCCATTGCGGGGTGACGGTGCAATGGAACTGGCTGCGAAAGCCGACCGGGCTGTGGCGCAGCTGGTAACCGCCACTGGGCATCACGGGCGAGAGCATCGAGCTCGGGTTGCCCTCGGGCAAGGCGATGGCACTTTCGCGAAAGCGCGCGCGACCATCGGCGTCGGTGAACAGCGTGACCTGGGTGAATGTCGTTGGCGTACTCAAGAGTTGTCTTTCAATCGGATGTGGCTCAAAGCGACGCAGTGACGCCGCCATCGACATACAGGATATGGCCATTGACGAAACGCGATGCGTCGCTCGCCAGGAACACGGCCGCGCCGGCCAGGTCTTCCACGTCGCCCCAACGCCGGTTGGGCGTGCGGTTCACAAGCCATGCGCTGAAGGTCGGGTCGTTGACGAGCGCGTCGGTCAGCTCGGTCTTGAAGTAGCCCGGCCCGATGCCGTTGACGTTGATGCCCAGCGGGCCGAGGTCGATCGCCATCGCCTTGGTCAGCATCTTGACCGCGCCCTTGGAAGCCGTGTAGGCCGAGATGCCGGGCCGGCCCACCTCGCTCATCACCGAGCAGGTGTTGATGATGCGGCCACGCCCGCGCTGGACCATGAACTTCGAGACCGCCTGGCCCACGTGGAAGACGCTGTCGACGTTGGTGCGCATCAGCTCGCTCCAGTCGGCCGCGGGGAACTCGTGAAACGGCGTGCGGCGCTGCATGCCGGCGTTGTTGCACAACACCTCGATCGGGCCGAGCGTGTCTTCGATCGAAGCGATGCCGGCATCGACCTCGTCGCGCTTCGTCACGTCGAAAGCGCGCACGTGAACCTGCAGGCCTTCGCCTTTCAGCAGCGCGGCGGTTTGCGTGAGCTTGTCGGCGTTGCGGCCGTTGAGCACGACGGCCGCACCGGCCTGCGCCAGACCGCGCGCCAGCGCCAGGCCGATGCCGCTGGACGAGCCGGTGACGAGTGCGAGCCGGCCGTCGAGCCGGAAGGTCTGAGCGTTGATCATGAGCGTGGCGCCGCAGCGCTGAAGGGTTGGGCGAGCCAGGCGCAAGCGCGCTCGGCGATCTGCTCGGCGGCCAGGGCCGCGTCGAGTGTGATGCAGCGTTCATCGGGGCCGGGTGGCTCGAGCGTTTGCAACTGGCTGGCGAGCAGCGAGGGTGGCATGAAGTGGCCGGTGCGCGATTGCATTCGCGCTTCGAGCACTTCGAGGCTGCCGTGGATGTGCACGAAAGCCAGATCGCTCGACGCGGTGCGTAGCTGGTTGCGGTAGCTGCGCTTCAGTGCCGAGCAGGAGACGATCAGCCCGTAGCGCGCCGCGTGGGCGTCGGCGAGCTGCTCGGCAATGGCCTTGAGCCAGTCGCGCCGGTCGTGGTCGGTGAGGGCGATGCCAGCGGCCATGCGCTCCAGGTTGCGCGGTGGGTGCAGGTCGTCGCCTTCGAGAAATTCGCAGGCCAGGCTCTTGGCGATCAGCCGGCCGACCGTACTTTTGCCACAGCCACTCACACCCATGACCACGACCAGTGGTGCCGTGCGTTTGGGCATGTCAGCAGAGGCGCTTGCCAGAAGCGGTGTCGAAGACGTGGGCCTTGTCGGTGTCGATCACGAGGTGCACGGTTTCATCGGGCTTGGCCGACGTGCGGCCGTGGATCACGACGACGATCTGCGTGTCGCCCACCTGCACCAGCAGCTCGGTCTCGGCGCCGGTCGGTTCGACGACGATCACCTTCGCCGCGATGCCGTGGCCGGTGGGCGAGAGGTGGATGTCGCCGGGGCGAATGCCGTAGTGCACCGCCTGGCCGTTGGTGCCGCCGACCTGCGCCGGCACCGGCCAGCGTGTGCCGGCCGCTTCGACTTCGGTGCTGCCGCCTGAGCCGCGCAGCGTGCCCGCCACCACGTTCATCGCCGGCGAGCCGATGAACTGCGCGACGAACAGGTTGCCCGGGTGGTCGTAGAGCTCGAGCGGCGTGCCGATCTGTTCGATGATGCCGTCGTGCATCACGACAATGCGGTCGGCCATCGTCATGGCTTCGATCTGGTCGTGAGTGACGTAGACGGTGGTGGTCTTCAGCCGCTGGTGCAGTGCCTTGATCTCGGCGCGCATCGCCACGCGCAGCTTGGCATCGAGGTTCGAGAGCGGCTCGTCGAACAGGAAGACCTTCGGGTCGCGCACGATCGCGCGGCCCATGGCCACACGCTGGCGCTGGCCGCCCGAGAGTTCACGCGGGTGGCGCTCGAGCAGCTTGTCGAGGTTGAGAATGCGCGCCGCGTCGTCGACCCGTTGGTCGGTGAGCTTCTTGTCGGCGTTGCGCAGGCGCAAGCTGAAGGCCATGTTCTCGCGCACCGTCATGTGCGGGTAGAGCGCGTAGCTCTGGAACACCATCGCGATGTCGCGGTCCTTCGATTCGAGTTCGTTCACGACCTTGCCGTCGATCGAGATCTCGCCGCCGGTGATTTCTTCCAGCCCGGCCAGCATGCGCAGCAGCGTGCTTTTGCCGCAGCCCGAGGGGCCGACCAGCACCACGAACTCGCCGTCTTGAATGTCGAAGCCGATGCCGTGGATCACCTTGACGGTGCCATAGGCTTTTTCGATGTTGCGAAACCCGACCGATGCCATGTTGTTGTCCTCAGCCGCTGCTTAACTTTTCACGGCGCCGGCCGTCAGGCCGCCCACCATGTAGCGCTTGAATGCGTAGTAGATCGCCGCCGGTGGCAGCGCGTAGATCAGGCCGGTGGCCATCAGCAGTTCCCAGGGGGAGTCGTCGGCCGAGAGAAAGTTGCCGAGAGCCACCGCCAGCGTCACGCTGGTGTCGTTCGACAACAGCAGGAAGGCGTAGAGGTACTCGTTCCAGGCCAGCAGCAGCGCGTAGGTGCCCACCGCGACCAGCGAAGGCACCATCAGCGGCAGGTAGACGAGGCGGAACAATTGCATCGGCGAGGCGCCGTCCATGCGCGCTGCTTCGTCGAGCTCGACGGGCAGTTTGTCGGAGGCCTGCTTCAGCACCCAGATGCAGTAGGGCGAGGCGATTGTCACCATCGCAAGAATCAGTGACCACTGGCTGTTGAGCAGCCCGTAGTTGCCCATGGTCTTGTACATGGGTACCGCGAGAAACGCGGCCGGGATGAAGTAGGTGAACAGCGCCAGGTTCATCACCGTGCGCCCGCCGCGTACCTTGAGCCGGCTGATCGCGAAGGCGGCCGAGGTGGCCACGAAGAGTGTGATCGCGGCGACGGCCACGGCGATCAACACCGAGTTGCCCAACTGCACCCAGAAGTGGTCGAGGTAGAAGTGCTTCTTCTGGAAGACCGTGACGAAGTTTTGCAGCGTCGGGTGCTCGGGCCAGAGCCGGCCCGAAGTCGCGGTGTCTTTTGGCGAGATCGCGAACAAGACGAGGTGATAGACCGGGATGAGGGTCCAGAGCAGCACCGGGATCCCGATCAGCAGCAGCTTGGCCTCGGTGGTGACGGCCTTCCAGGTTTTGGCCTTCATTTGGAGAGCCTCTTCATCATGAAGTACACGAGCGGCAGAACGAGTGGCATGGCCACCACGATCGACGCCATCGAAAGATCGACCTGGTCGAGCCGCAGGTAACGGATGCCGAGCGTCGCGAGCACGTGGGTCAGGTCGGCCGGCCCGCCGCCGGTCAGCAGGTAGACGCTGTTGAAGTCACCGAGCGTCCAGATCATCGAGAGGATCAGCGAGGTCATGTACAGCGTGCGCATCGAAGGCCAGGTGATGAACCTGAACTTCTGCCAGTTCGTGGCACCGTCGACCGACGCGGCTTCGTACTGTTCTTTCGGGATCGCCAGGCGGCCGGCGATCAGGATCAGGGTCCAGAACGGCAGCGACTTCCACACGTGCATCAGCATCGAGAAACCGAGCGCGAGCGGCGGATGGTTGAGCCAGTTCGGGCCGTCGAGACCGGTGAGCCTGAAGATCAGGGTGTTGATCACGCCCCACTCAGGGTTGAGCATGAAGCGCACCGACAGGATCGTAGGGATCGAGGGCAGCGCCCACGGCAGGATGAAGATCACAGACAGCACCTTGATCCACCAGCGCTCGTTGACGAAAAAGCCCGAAAGGATCATCGCGATCACCATCTTGATGTTGATCGCGACGATCAGGAAGATCAGCGTATTGACGACGGTGCGAAAGAAGATCGGGTCTTCGAAGAGCTTGACGTAGCTCTGGGGGTGGCGCGCCAGCCACAGCCCGTAGCCGACCGGGTACAGCACCAGCACGACGAACACGATGAGGTAGGGCAGCACCAGCAGCCGGCCCCACGCCTGCCACCGATCAGGGGCTCGGCGAGGAACCGACTGCGGCGCGAGCGCCGCGGATGTCGTCGAGGATGCCATGGCGGTTCTCGCTCAGAAAAAGAGGCCGGCGATCAGCATCGCCGCGCCCCATGGAGCCGTCACTGACTGGCCACGGTCTTGATGCGCGCGATCATCTCGTCGACGGCCTTGTCGACGGGCACCTTCTCGTTGATCACGCGGTTCATCGCCTTGGCCCAGACGTTCTCGTTGTTCAAGACCGTGAACTTGTAGTTCTTCGTGAACTCGAACGTCACCGTGCCGTTCATGAACTGGTTGTAGACGGACAGGCGGTGCTTGTCGGCCTTCCAGAAGGGCGATTGCTGCGCGACCTTCGTCACCGGAAACCAGCGACCCAGCGAGCCTTCGACGTAGGGCGTCAGGTTGGCCTCGTCGAGCAGGAACGACACGAACTGCTTGGCGGCCGCCTTGTTCTTGGACTCCTTGAAGATCACGCCGGTCTTGACGGCCGCCCGGTACACGAACTTGCTGCCGTCGGGCTTGTTGGGCCAGCCTGCGGTGGCGATCTTCTCGGTGTAGTTCGTCTTCGCGGTCGCGCGCTGCTCTGGCGTCAGGGCGGCATTGTTCATGTCGTCGAGCCATTTCGCGGCGATCGAGATGGTCGCGTTGTGGGTCATGACGGTCGTCTTGTTGTGGAAGGCGACGTTGTTGTCCGGGTCCTTCCAGCTTGTGCTGGACGGTGGCGAGCAACCTTTCTCGTAAATCGACGTGTAGTCGGCCAGTGCGTTGATCAGCCCGCTGCGCACGGTGGGGTCGTCGACCAGCAGCTTGCCGCTGTCGGCGACCATCTTGACGTTGTAGGCGTCGGCGAAGGTCAGGAACGAATAGAACGAGTCGCTCGAGTCCACACCCATCGGCATGCCGATGCCATAGGTGCGCTGACCGGTTTTGGCGCGCGAGGCCGGCTGCACCTTGTCGCACCAGAAGCTCCAGTAGCCTTTCCAGTCCTTCGGGATGTCGGACTCCTTGAAGCCGGCATCGTTGAGCATGTCGATCCAATACTGGATGTGCATGGTCTGCTGCTTGATCGGGAACGCGTAGTAAGCGCGCTTCTTGTCCTTGTCGTTGTAGAGGAAGGCGGTCTCGATCGTGTTCGGCGCGAAGCGCGCCCTGATCGGGTCGATCACGCTGGTGATGTCTTCGAGCTTGCCGTCAAAGGCCCACTTGGCCGTGACCTGGAAGTCGTAGACGTCGGCATAGGCCACGTCGGGCGGGCTGCCCGAGTCGAGCGCCGCCACGGTCTTCGGGATCATGTCCTGGATCGGGTACTGCGAGAGTTCAATCTTGACCTTCGGGTACTTGGCCTCGTACTTCTTGATCGCTGCGAAGAGCGCGTCGTCTTCCGACTTGTAGAAGCCCTTGACCCACCAGACGGTGAGCTTTTCCTGTGCGAAAGCGGGGCTGCCGGCGAGCAGCCCAGCGCTCACGATCGCACCGGTGATCCATTTTCCGAATTGCATGTGTGTGTCTCCTGGGGTGATCTGCGCTCGACTGGCGCACGTCTTATCGTATGATGATTGAGTGCTCTGCACGACGGGAATTACCCGAAGGCCAAGCCGGCGCGGCGGACGGGAAAACTCAGGCTGTGCCGGCGGCGCGTGCCACGCCGAGCGGGTCGACGCCCAGTTTTTCGGCGGCGAGAAGAATCTGCTGCCAGGTGGTGGCGTCGACCGGCACGCCGTGCGCCGTGCGGCGTTCGCGCGACTCGCGTTCCGGGTCGCCGGCCAGGCGCACCCGGTCCACACCGTCTTGCGGTGGCGAGGCCAACACCCACTCGACGAAGGTCTGTGTTTCGCGGTCGAACGCGGCGCGGTCGCCGAGCGCCGCCGGGTCGATCAGGACCGACAGCATGCCGTTCAGGATGCGTTTCTTGCTGACGTCGTCGGTATGCTGCGTCATGCCCGAGGCGAGCGCGCCGCCTAGCAGTTCGCACAACATCGCCAGGCCGTAACCCTTGTGTGCGCCGAACGTGAGGATCGCGCCGAAGGGCTCGATCACCGAATAGCGCGGGTCGCGGGTGGGTTTGCCGGCGGCGTCGATCAGGTTGCCGGGCGGCAGGAGCTCGCCCTTGTTGTGCGCGACGCGGGTCTTGCCCTGGGCGAGCATGCTGGTTGCGAAGTCGAGAATCATCGGCGGGCGGCCCGGGATCGGTATGCCGGCCGTGAACGGGTTGGTGCCGAAGCGCGCGTCGGCGCCACCAAAAGGCGCCACGATGCCGCGCGAAATCACGTTGACGAAGTGCAGCGACACCAGACCCTCGGCCGCCGCCATTTCGGCCCAGGCGCCGATTCGGCCGAGGTGGTGGGCGTTGCCCAGTGCCACGATGCAGCAGCCACTCTGGCGCGCGCGGCCGATGCCGAGTTCCATTGCTTCGCGGCCGATCACCTGGCCGAAGCCGGCATCGCCGTCGAGCCTGAGCAGGGCGCCGGTATCGAGCACGGTGAGCACGTGGGCGTTAGGTTTCAGGCCGCCTTCGGCGAAGGCTTCCGCATAACGCGGCAGCATGCCGATGCCGTGCGAATCGTGGCCCGTGAGGTTGGCCTCGATGAGGTTGCTGGCAACGTCTTCGATTTCCCGTGCGTTGCTGCCGAAGCCGGCAACGACCTGCCGGATGGCCGCGTGCAAACGGTCGACGGCGATGACGTGGGTGTCGCTCATTGACACTCCGGCACCGGCGACAGCAGCGGCCGGCCCGCGAAATGCAATTGCAGGTTGCCGAACGCGAGGTCGGCCATGGCCTGGCGTGTCTGCGAGGTGGCGCTGCCGATGTGCGGCGCCAGCACCACGTGGGGCAGGGCGCGCAGGCGCTCGGGCACGTTGGGCTCGCTCTCGAACACGTCGAGGCCGGCGCCGCCGATCACGCCGCGCTCGAGCGCGTCGATCAGCGCGGCCTCGTCCACGACCGAACCGCGCGCCACGTTGACAAGAATGCCCTTGGCGCCGAGTGCGGCCAGCACTTCGGCGTTGATCAGCTTGCGCGTGCCGGCACCGCCCGGCGTGATGACGACGAGGTAGTCGCTCTCGGCTGCCAGCGCGGTGGCACTGGGCAGGTATTTGAACGGCAAGGCCGGTCGTGCATTGCGCGCGGTGTAGGCGATGCTCATGCCGAATGCAGCGGCGCGGTGCGCAATCGCCTGCCCGATGCGGCCCATGCCGACGAGTCCGAGCCGCGCACCCGACATCTTGCGGGCCAGTGGCATCGGCCCGTTCGACCACGAGCCGGCGCGCACGTAGCGGTCGGCGGCCGGCAGTTGGCGCGCGGCCGAGAGCATCAGCCCGATCGCGAGGTCGGCCACGTCGTCGTTGAGCACGTTCGGTGTGTGCGTGACGACGGCGCCGTGCGCTTTCGCGGCGGCCACGTCGATGCCGTCGTAGCCCACGCCCATCACCGAGATGATCTCGAGCTTCGGCAGTTGCGCGATCAGCTCGGCTCCCACTTTCGATTCACCGCTGGCCGCGATCGCGCGGATCGTCGGGGCCGCCGCGGCGAAGGCGGTCGGGTCGGTCTGGTGCAGCCGGTCGTGCACGTTGAAAGTGGCGTCGAGTTGCGAGGCGAACAACGGCGACAACTTGGCGACCGAGAGGATGGATGGGGAAGACATGGGGCAAGATTCCTAGGGTTCGACCGCAGGGTGAAAACAATCGTCATACCATAGTATCCAGAACAGTCCCGGGTGCCGATCCGGGTTAACCGGGGTGGTGATGACACAAGGCAAGAAAAAGAAGCCCGAAGAACTGCGCAGCCAGCAGTGGTTCGGCCGGCAAGACCGTGATGGTTTTGCGTACCGCAGCTGGGTCAAGGGCAAGGGTGTGCCGCACGACCAGTTCGACGGCCGGCCGGTCATCGGCATCTGCAACACCTTCAGCGAGCTCACACCTTGCAATTCGCACTTCCGCACGCTGGCCGAGCAGGTGAAGATCGGTGTGTACGAGGCTGGCGGTTTCCCGCTCGAATTTCCGGTGATGTCGCTTGGTGAAACGCTGCTGCGGCCGACCGCGATGCTCTATCGCAACCTGGCCTCGATGGACGTGGAAGAGAGCATCCGCGGCAACCCGATCGACGGCGTGGTGTTGCTGATGGGTTGCGACAAGACAACGCCTTCGCTGGTCATGGGTGCGGCCAGTGTCGACCTGCCAACCATCGGCGTCAGCGGCGGCCCCATGCTCAACGGAAAATGGCGCGGCCAGGAACTGGGCTCGGGCACCGGCGTGTGGAGCATGAGCGAGCAGGTGCGTGCCGGCACACTGAAGCTCGCCGACTTCTTCGAAGCCGAAAGCTGCATGCACCGCAGCCACGGCCACTGCATGACGATGGGCACCGCCAGCACGATGGCCAGCATGGTGGAAGCGCTCGGCATCGGCTTGCCGGGCAATGCGGCCTACCCGGCGGTCGACGGCCGGCGCAATGTGCTGGCGCGCAACGCCGGCCGGCGCATCGTCGAGATGGTGCATGAAGACCTCGTGCTCTCGAAGGTGATCACACGCGAAGCGTTCGAAAATGCCATCAAGACGCTGGCCGCGATCGGCGGTTCGACCAACGCGGTGATCCACCTCGTGGCGATGGCGCGGCGCATCGGCGTCGAGCTCTCGATCGACGATTTCGACAAGCTTGCGAGCGAATTGCCGTGTTTGGTGAACTTGCAGCCTTCGGGCAAGTTCCTGATGGAAGACTTCTGCTACGCCGGCGGTCTGCCGGCCGTGATGAAGGAGATCGCCTCGCACCTGCACCTGGGCGCGATGACCTCGACGGGCCGCAGCATCGGCGAGAACATCGCCGACGCGCAGAACTACAACCCCGAAGTGATCATGTCTTTGGCCAAGCCTTTCAAAGACAAAGCCGGCATCGCGGTGCTGCGTGGCAACCTGGCGCCGCGAGGTGCGGTCATCAAGCCGAGCGCCGCTACACCGAGCCTGATGGTGCACAAGGGCAGGGCGGTGGTGTTCGAAGACATCGAAGACTTCCACACACGCATCGACGACGAAGACCTCGACATCGACGAAACCTGCGTGATGGTGCTGAAGAATTGCGGTCCGAAGGGCTACCCCGGCATGGCCGAGGTGGGCAACATGCCGCTGCCGCCGAAGGTGCTGCGCAAAGGCATCACAGACATGGTCCGCATCAGCGACGGCCGCATGAGCGGCACCGCCTACGGCACCGTGGTACTGCACA
>JBDTTU010000004.1:0-94549 GCA_039930465.1 Burkholderiales bacterium | reverse complement strand
GCACTACTGGGGGCGCATCGCAGAGCATCACCGGCTCGACCTCACCGTGGTCAGCAACGTGGTCGATCCGACCTTCGGCTTCATGACGGTCGATTGGGACGGCCAGATCCGCATGGATCCGTCATCGCCCTACGCGATGCAGCGGCTGCAAGGCATGAAGGACCGCTTCGACATCGCGTTCGCCTGCGACACCGACCACGACCGCCACGGCATCGTCACGCCGACGGCCGGACTGATGCCGCCGAACCACTACCTTGCGGTCGCGATCGACTACCTGTTCAAGCATCGGACCTCGTGGGCCGCACACGCCGCGGTCGGCAAGACGGTCGTCAGCACCAGCCTGATCGATCGCGTCGCAGCCAAGCTGGGCCGCGCGCTGTACGAAGTGCCGGTCGGCTTCAAATGGTTTTCGGCCGGGCTGCTGGACGGCTCGCTCGGTTTCGGCGGTGAGGAGAGCGCCGGTGCCACGTTCCTGCGCCGCGACGGCACGGTCTGGACCACCGACAAGGATGGCCTCGTGCCCGCGCTGCTGGCCGCAGAGATCACGGCACGCGGCGGGCGCGATCCGGCGCAGGCCTATGCAGAGTTGGCGCAACAGCTGGGCGAGCCGGTCGCCGACCGTGTCGAGGCGCCGGCGACGCCAGCGCAGAAGGCGCAACTCGCGGCGCTGGCGCCGCCTCGCATCACCGCGCGCGAACTGGCGGGCGAAGCGATCACGACCGTGCTCGACCATGCGCCCGGCAACGGTGCGGCCATCGGCGGCATCAAGGTCATCGCGAAGAACGGGTGGTTTGCCGCCCGGCCGTCGGGTACCGAGAACATCTACAAGATCTACGCCGAGAGTTTCACCGGCAACGACCACCTGAAACGCATCCTGAAAGAGGCGCAGGCGATCGTCGACGCGGCGATCGCCTCGCCGTGAACGACAGCGCGTCGGACGATGCGTTGCTCGAACGTCTGCAGCGTGGCGCGTTCGACTACTTTCTGCAGGCCTACAACCCACGCAATGGCCTGGTGGCCGACACCACGCGAGAGGGCGCGCCGTGCAGCATCGCGGTGATCGGCTTCGCGCTGTCGGCCTACCCGGTGGGTGTCGAGCGGGGCTGGATGGACCGCGCCGACGCCGTGCTGCGCACGCTCGTCACGCTGCGCTTCCTGATGGCCAGCGACCAGTCGGGCAGCGCCCGCGCCACCGGCTACCGCGGCTTCTACTACCACTTCCTCGACATGGAAAGCGGCGCGCGCGTCTGGCGATCCGAGGTCTCGCTGATCGACACCGGTTTCCTGATGGCCGGTGTGCTGACCGCGGCGGTGTACTTCGACGCCGACACGCCCGACAGTGCCGACGAACGCGAACTGCGCCGCCTGGCTGACGCGCTCTACCGCCGCGTCGACTGGCGCTGGGCGCAGCGCGAGGGCGGGGCCGTGACGCATGGCTGGAAGCCGGAGTGCGGCTTCCTCAACTACGGCTGGGAAGGCTATAGCGAGGCGATCCTGCTCTACGTCCTGGGCCTGGGCTCACCGACCCACGCGCTCACCGACGAGAGCTTCACCGCGTGGACCATGACCTACCAGTGGGAGAACCTGTACGGACATGACTTTCTGTACGCCGGGCCGCTGTTCATTCACCAGTTCTCGCACGCGTGGATCGACTTTCGCGGCATCCGTGATGCCTTCATGCGCGAGAACGACTGCGACTACTTCGAGAACAGCCGACGCGCCACCCAGGTGCAGCGCGAATATGCCATTCGCAACCCCGGCAGCTTCGCGGGCTACGGCATCGACTGCTGGGGGATATCGGCCGGCGACGGACCGCAGGCTGAGGCGCGCCGCATCGCCGGCCGACACCAGACGTTCTACGGCTACGCTGCGCGTGGCGTGCCGTACGGCCCGGACGACGGCACCTTGTGCGCCTCGTCGACGTTGTCGTCGCTGGTCTTCGCGCCCGAGCTCGTGCTGCCCGCGCTGCGCGCACTCGGGTCGCGATCCGGCGGCGACAACGCGACCTTCATTCGTGCCAGCGGCTTCAACCCGACCGTCGCCGAGGCCGGCCCGAATGGCTGGGTCTCGCCGGGCGAATTCGGCCTAGACCAGGGCATGGCCGTGCTGATGATCGAGAACCACCGCAGCGGGCTGCCGTGGCGGCTGGGCCGTGCCAACCCGATCGTGCGCGCGGGTTTGCGCCGCGCCGGCTTCAACGGCGGCTGGCTGTAGTGAACGATGAGCTGAATCTCAACGGCCGCCCGGCCGACTGGCGTAACCCGCCACCGCGCGAGCCGTACCACCTGCTCGTCATCGGCGCCGGGCCGGCCGGCCTCGTCGCCGCCCGCGCCGCGGCGGCGCTCGGTGCTCGCGTCGCGCTCATCGAAAAGCACCTGCTGGGTGG
This sequence comes from Burkholderiales bacterium, assembly GCA_039930465.1. Taxonomy (GTDB): domain Bacteria; phylum Pseudomonadota; class Gammaproteobacteria; order Burkholderiales; family Burkholderiaceae_C; genus LMDS01. Next base: position 92,163 of record JBDTTU010000004.1, on the reverse strand, counting down.
TGTCTCGCTCAACTACGGCTGCGTGCCCTCGCAGGCCCTGATCCGCACATCGCGCCTCTATGCCGAGATGCGCAACGCCGAGGCCTATGGAGCCCGCGCGCCTCGTGAGATCGAGGTCGACTTCCCGCTGGCAATGGAGCGCGTGCGCCGTATCCGCGCGCGCGCCGGGCGTATCGACTCGGCGCTGCGGGTGGCCGCCGCGGGCATCGATCTCTTCTTCGGCGCTGCTTCTTTCGTCGGGCCCGACGCGGTCGAAGTCGAAGGGCTGCGCTTGCGCTTCAAGAAGGCGCTGATCGCCACCGGATCACGTTCGCTGCTGCCGACGATCCCTGGCCTCGACGACGCTGGCTACCTGACCAACGAGACCTTGTTCGATCTGACCGCGATGCCAAAAAGCCTGCTGGTCATCGGGGGAGGCCCAGTGGGTTGCCAGGTGGCACAGGCCATGTGCCGTTTTGGCTGCCGCACCATCATCACGCATGCCGAGCCGCTGTTCCTGCCGAAGGAAGAACGCGATGCCGCACTGTTGCTGGCGGAGGCGATGGCGCGAGACGGCGTCGAAATCCACCTGAACACCAAAGCCGTCAATGTGCGCGTCGATGGCGGCAAGAAGATTGTCGAGACGCTGAACGACGGCAACGTCGCGACGATCGAGGTCGATGAAATCCTGACCGGCATCGGTCGCCTGCCGGCGCTCTCGGGCCTGGGCCTCGAGGCCGCCGGTGTGGGCTACGACGCAAACGACGGCATCGTCGTCGATGATTTTCTGCGCACGACCAACCGACGCATCTTCGCTGCCGGCGACGTCTGCCTGGAGCACAAGTACACAGACACCGCCGAGGCGTCGGCGCGGATCGTCGTGCGCAATGCGCTGTGTTTCGGCCGCGCCCGCTTGAGCGCGCTGACGGTTCCGTGGTGCACCTACACCGACCCCGAGATCGCCCACGTCGGCCTGTACGTGCGGCAAGCGCGCGAACGCGGCATCCCGGTGAAGACCTTCACGGTGCCGATGCACGATGTCGACCGCGCCATCACCGACGGTGAGGAGAGTGGCTTTGTGAAGGTCCACGTGCGTGAGGGCAGCGACCAGATCCTGGGCGCGACGGTGGTGGCGCGTCACGCCGGCGAGATGATCAACGACCTGTCGCTGGCGATGGTCGCCGGTATCGGCCTGGAAACCATCGCGCGAGTCATTCACGCCTACCCGACGCAGGCCGAGGGCATCAAGAAGGCGGCGATGGCCTATGCCGGACCGCACGCGCGGCCGTGGATGACTTGGCTTCGACGTCGCTGGTTTACGCGTCACCGCGACCACCCGCCACGCTAGGCCGGGCCGTTGAATTCGGAACGTCGCGCCGCCGATGTCCGCGCCTTGCGGATTCAGCTCGACGCACCGTCGTGCGTGCGATGCGGTCGTGCCCTATTCTGTGAACATGCTGCGCCAGACCACTACGACGCTGAGCTTCGAGACCCGAGGCCGGGGCTTGCGCGAAATCACACGGCCGGTGCTCGACTGGGTCGCCGAGGCCGCACTCGATTCCGGCCTGCTGACGCGCTTTATTCGGCACCCGTCCGCGAGCCTGCAACGCGCACCCGAGGCACAACGAACAAGCACTGCAAGCCAGGTCGTTCCTTGCAAGGCGCTGTTCGCGCGCAGGAGGAATGCCGTCGTCGAGGTCATTGTCAATGGCGCACACATCAATCGCGACGCGGTCTTCGTTCGTTCGGCACGCGGTTTGCTTAGTGGAGTGGCACTTCGTCGTCAAAGTCGAACGCAAGTTGACCTGGGGTTTTGCGAAGCCGAAAGGTTCTCCAAGGTCTCGGGATGAAGCGTTCATTCATCATGGGGATCGGTATGAGCTTCAGGTGTGTCGTGAGCCTTCCGTTGCACACAGGGCTTGGCTTGGGCGCCCTAACTCAGGCGGTGCTTGAGCGCCTCGATCTGCTCAGCGACGCGTGGTGCATGCTGCTTGGTGTAACGCCAGCGCACGCGCGGCCGGTGGCCGCGATGACCCAGGGCCAGTCGCTCGAAGGGCATGCAGCCGCGCGCGGCATCTCGGTCGGCGCGGTACCAGTTTCAAGTGTTGTTCAGGTCGTGCCGCCGGCAAACGGGCCGGCGGCTATGTCAGATTTCGACGTGGTTGGTCCCGGTCGAATTCACTTGGCAACGGCGTCTGCGGCGTCGGCCTTGACGATGCCCTGGCGCGAATAGAAGACGGGCTGCCCGGCGGCATTGGCGGTCAGCGCGGTGAGCGACAGCCGATCGCGGCGCACCTCGGCGATGAAAGACGCACCGCTGTCCGAGCTGCGCAGTACCAGACCTTCGAGCCCGACGCCGACGACTTGCGAGCCCACGAGGGCCATCGCCGTGATCGACGACTGGCTGTGCGTGTCGATGCGAGACCAGGTGCGTCCGTCGTCACTGCTGCGGTAGAGCGAGCCGCGCAAGCCGGCCACGAGCAGCGCGCCGTCGGGTGTCGCCACGCCGGTCCAGAACGAGCCGGTGTAGCCGGTGGGCATATAGCGCCAGTGCTGGCCCTGGTCGTCGGAGCGCAGCACCATGCCCTTCTCGGCCGGCGCGAACAGCTGCCCCTTGCTGTTGGCGAAAAGCCCGAGCAGGTTGAGGTCGGCTTTTCTGGCGCCCTCCGGAACGGGCATGTCGACGGCGCGCCAGTGCGTCCCACCGTCTTGCGTGATCAAGACCAGAGACCACAACCCGACGGCCACGCCGTGCTCGGCATCGAAGAAATGCACGGCGAACAAGGGCCGGTCGTGTTGTGTGTCGAAGCGCTGGCGAGCCCAGGTCTCGCCGCCGTCGGTGGTGTGCAGCACCACGCCCGAATGCCCGACCGCCCAGCCTTGCCGCTCGTCGACGAAACTGACCGAGGTCAGGGTGACATCGGTCGGCACGGCCTTCGCCTGGCGGTGGGTCTTGCCGGCGTCGTCGGACAACAGCACGACACCGTGATCGCCGACCGCGACGATTCGTGAGCCGGCGCGCACGCTGGCCAGCATGGCTGCCTGGGTCGCGTGGGGTACCCGGGCCGCTGGCACGGCCACGGGCGCTGGCGGCGTCGAAGCCGAAGCATTGCTCGCTTGCGCGAGACACGAGGCTGGCAGCAAGAGTGCTCCCATGGTCACGAGCACCGAAAGATGGGTCTTCATGGATCGCATCGCCTGCGCCGTCAGTGTTGAAGCAGACCGGAGGTCAGCACGGGCTTGCGCCGGGGAAAGAGCCTCTCAAGCCAAGTTGCCAGGGCCGGCAGTGCCGTCATCGCCATCACCATGTTGACCATGAACATGAAGGCCAGCAGCTTGCCCATGTCGGCCTGGAACTTCAACTGCGAGAACGACCACGTCGCGACGCCGATGGCGAGCGTGATCGCGGTGAAGATGGTCGCCGTGCCCACCTCGAGGATCGCGTGCTCGATGGCCTTGACGATGGGTTGCCCCGCCGCGAGGTGCAGTTGCAGCCGGTTGTAGATGTAGAACGCGTAGTCGACGCCGATGCCGACGGCCAGCACCATCACGGGGAGCGTTGCGACGGTCAAGCCGATCTGCAGCTCCTTCATGAACCAGTAGCCTATGAACGTGCCCACCGTCAGCGGCAAGCAGCACGCAACGACCGCACGCAGGTCGCGATAGACCAGGAACACGAGGATCACGATGGCGGCATAGACGTACAGCATCATCGGCAACTCGCTGCGCTCAACCTCGTCGTCGATCGCGGCAAGCACGCCGGCATTGCCCGATGCCAGCCGAATCGTGATGCCGGGCACGACGTTCTTCGTTTTGAAGTCCTTCACCGCGTCGATCACGCGCTGGATCGTCACGGCCTTGTGATCGGTGAGGAACAAGTGCACCGCCGTCATGCTGCAGTCCTTGCGCATCATGCCGCGAATGCGAGAAATCTCGGTCGACAGCGCAGCGTAGTTGCCCGGGTCGATCGGCACCACGCTCATCTTCGGATTGCCCTCGTTGTAGCCCTCGTTGTACAGGCGCAGCTGGCCGGAGTAGGACACGATCGACAGCACACCTTCAACGGGTTGCAGGGCCCATGTGAAACGGTCCTGGTACAGACCGACGTTGACGTTGTCGCACGAATCTTTCGGTGAACTTGCGGTCGCGGCCTGTCCGGCTCCCGGCGCTCCGGCGGGTGACTCGAAGATGACGGTGAGCCAGTCGAGCCCGGTGTCATAGTGGGTCGAAATTGACACTGCGTCGCGATTGAAGCGCGAGTCTTCGCGCAGTTCCGGGGCGCCGGGTTGCAGCGTACCGACGACCCGGTCGCGGCTTTGCCAGACCGCAGCGGCGAACACGATGCCCACGACGATCAGCACGAGCGCAGCATTGCGCGGCTCGGCACAGCGCGCCAGCACCGCCAGCCACCTTGCACGTTGTTTTCCTTTGGCCATCGCCTTGTCGGCATAGGCCTGGTCGACGGTGAAGTACGAGGCTGCGACCGGCAGCATCACCAGGTTGGTCAGGATCTTGTAGGCCACGCCCAGCGACGCGGTGATCGCCAGCTCGCGGACCATCGGGATCGGAATCAGCAACAAGGTGACGAAGGAGACGAAAGCCGTCACCAGGGCGAGCGTGCCGGGGATCAGCAGACCTGTGAAGCTTTCGCGGCAGGCGTCGTACGTGGATTGACCGTGCGAGATCTGTCGCACGATCGAATTGATCTGCTGCACGCCGTGCGAAACACCGATGGCGAACACGAGGAACGGCACCAGCACGCCCAACGGGTCGAGCCCGAAGCCGAGCAGGCGCAAAGTGCCGAACTGCCACACCAGCGAAGTCAATGAGCAAGCGATCGGCAGTAGCGTAAAGCGTACCGAGTGGCAGTACCAGTACACCGCCGCAGCCGTGAGCAGCAACGCGATGACGCAGAACTGCAACACCGACTGTGCGCCGTCGGCGATGTCACCGATCTGCTTGGCGAAGCCGATGATCTGGATCTCGTAGTCGGCGTCTTCGAACTTCGCACGGATCGTGTCTTCGAGCAGATGGTTGTAGGCGATGTAGTCGAGCTTCTTGCCGTCCTTGTCGAACTCGATCAGCTCGGCCGTGATCATCGCGCTGGTCTCGTCGCGCGACACCAGCGTGCCGACGAAGCCGCCCAGCGCGGTGGCGCGGCGTATGTTGGCGATGGTCTGGGCTGTCAGTTGCTCGGGCGTGATGGTGCCGTCGATCAGCGGGTCGGCACGAAAGCCTTCTTCAGTGATCTCGTTGACAAAGCTGTTGGGCGTCCAAAGCGATTGAACACCCAGCCGTTCGACGCTGGGCAGGAAGGTCACAGCCTGTGTGACCTCGTACAAGCGCTTGAGCGCGGCAGGCGTCCAGATGTCGCCTTTGCGGGCCCTGACGACGATGGTCAGGCGGTTCGCGCCCAGCACGTCGTCGCGGTAGGTCTGGAAGGTCTTGATGTACTCGTGCCCGATCGGCATCTGCTTCTCGAAACCGGCGTCCATCCTGAGCTGCAAGGCGAACCAGGCCATCACGGCCGTGAACAAGGCCAGGGTGACGAGAATCGCGCGCCGGTGCCTGAAGGCCACGACTTCGATGCGTTGCACCGCACGGACGAGGCCCGATGCAGCTGTAGACGATGATGCTTCTGACAAAAGAGGGCCCTTCCGAACTGTTCACATCTCTGGCCATCATGGGCGAGGCCGGCCGCTCACCGCGCGACGAATGCGCAAGCATGGTGAGGGCCGGCCGCCTGGCGTGACGTTGACGTATCGCCGCGTCAGAAGTTTCTTGCCAACGTGAGGCCGAAGAAGTTGCGATCGCGGTAGGGTTGGTCGAACACGCGCGCGCCGCCCCAGAACGCCGCGTAGTTGACGGCGAATTGCCACTTGGTCGGGTTCTGCAGGAAGCTCACCGTGAGGTTGGCCGACTTCGCGCCTTCCATGAACAGAGCCACTGCATTTGGAGTGCGGCCCTTCACCGCCTGGAAGTAGTAGATCTCCGGGACCACTTGCCAACCCGGGATCAGGGTGCCGTCGTAGACCCAGCTGAAGTCGAGGTTGTAGCCCCACGAAGTCTTGGACCCGACGGCTTCAGGCGTGGCCGCCGGATCGAACTCCTGGCCCCAACCCCAGGCGCCGGCGCTGATCGGATCGCCGCCATAGCTCCGCTTCAGCCCCGGGTAGCGAATGACCACGGCCTCCGCGAGCAGCGTCGCGGTGTCTGCGCCCAGCAGCTTCAAGATGCCGCCGCCCGTGTTCGGTGTGAGACTCAACAGCCCGGTCAGGTGCCATTGCAGGCGCTTCTCGTCCACCCAGCAATTGCCACCCTGCGACGAACAGCCGCTGACCGCGGAGTTGATTGCTACAGCGTCTTTCGGGCGGTACGAGAGTTCCGTTCCGATGGCCCAGTCGCCGACCGGGAAGTTCGCGCTGATGCCGAGCAGGTGCCGGTTCTCGGCGTAGGTCCAGCCGACTGCACCCGTGCCTTTGATGTTGGTGCTGAACTGCGGCGCCTTGTCGTTGTAGCTCATCGCGTAGAAGCCGAGGTTCAACTGCGTGCCGTCGGGCTGGTAGCGCAGTGCGGCGCCCCACTGGTCTCGATTCTTCGCCTTGGCCTCGGTCAGGCCGTAGCTGTCGTGACCTTTGCCCAGGCCGTTCGCGACCGACCAGTAGCTGCCCGTCGGCGGCAGGTAGTTGGCGTTCCACTGGGTCTGGACATAGGCTTCGACGTTGAGACCGTGCCCCAGGCCCGACGCCACGCTCACCATCGGCGCCGGCAGGACCACCTCCTTGAGCTGCGTGCCGGGTTGCGACAAGCGCATCACATCGATGGCGTTGGTGCTGTTGATGCCGCCCGGCAAGAACAGACTCTCGCCCCAGCTGACCACCTGATTGCCGACACGCACGCGTGCCTGCTGGTCACCGACCGCGAAGCTCTTGCTGACCCACAGATCGAGCAGGCGGGCCTTGAACCTCAGGTCGGAACGCGCGTCGTCGGCCAAGCCGTCAGTGATGGTCGGCGGCGTCGTGGCGCTGGTGTAGCCGGTCGTCTGGGTCGAAGAGAAGTCCTTCACCCAGTTGACACGCCCGAGGAAGGTCACGTCGCTCGGCAGCTTGAGCAGCAGTTCGTGGCTGCCCTTGAGATAGGTCGTGAAGCGATCACCCTTGGCGTAGTTGAGATCGCCCTGGTCACCGAGCACCGACGTCGGAGCCAGGCAGCCCGCCGGCGCGCCCGCACCGGTCGCGCCTTGTGTGATCAGACCGCATGACGGCGCCTTCGCACGGATGCCCGTGCCCACCGAAACCGTGGAGTCGAAGTTGCCGCTGCCACCTTCGAATTCGAAGGTGATGGCATGTGCGCTCGACGCGGCAACTGCGCACACTGCCGCTGCCACCGCGTGCAATTGAAACGAACCGGTTCTGATCATCGCAGGAGTCCTTGCCTAGGGTTGGTGTTGTCGAATCAGCGCTCGCTGATGGCGCGCAGGTTGTCGGACGTGTAGAAGCCGGATTTGAAGCGGGGGCCATTGGGCTCGGTCACCCAACGGATGTCCTTTCCGACGCCGACGGTGTGGGTGTCGAAGACGTATCGGTCCTCGGCCAGGTTGTTCTGGACCATGGCCATCACGTCGCAGGTGCCCGTCTCGTAGGCAGGAATCAGGAAGCCTTCGCGCATCTTGGCCAGCTTGTTCTGTCCGTCGAAGTCGTCCATGAGCACGGGTGCCCAGCTGTCTTCGTCGAGGTAGATCGTGCGTTTGGGAGCCGAGTGCCGCATGCCCGCCTTGACCGTGGCTTCAATCACCCACAGGCGGTGCAGCTCGTAGCGACGATGGTTCTGGGCGATGAAGTCGCGCTTGGCGACGTCCTCGAACTTCGCGCTGAAGTCATAGGCGCCGAAGGCGTTGTACGGGGTGTAGATCTCTTTCTTGCCGACCAGCTTCCAGTCGAATCGATCGAGTGCACCGTTGAAGACGTTGGGCTCGTCCAGCGTGTACTGGTTCTCCATGCCGATCTGCGGCGAGTCGTGGGAGTAGGTGGGCATGCGGCGCACACGCCGTTGCCCAGGGAAATAGTAGAAGGTTTCGTTTTCCGCTTGATTGAGGTACTGGGTGATGGCCAGGGCCTGACCCGCCAGCGCAGTCGGCGCGGTGTAGGCGAAGTACACGTAGAACTCGACCTGCGGGAACGACGACAACGGGTTGGAACCCTTGGCGCCCCAAGGGAAGAACAAGGTCTGTGCGGAATCGGCGCGTATCCATTCGTCGCTGCCGCGTCGCGGTGACACCGCCGTGATGGTTCCCTTGTAGTCGATGCCCACGCCGCGATAGCGCATCTTGGAGTTCCACATGGCCTCAAGCCCCGTGGAAGGGATGGGGAACGGGAAGCCTGGAACGGTGGCGTCTTTCAGGCTCCAACCATCCGCTGCGATCTTCGCCGTGTTGAGATTCTTCTTGGTATTGCTGGCCACGAAGTCCGGCACGCCGCAGCTCCGATGCGACGGGAACACCTCCATCCGATAGTCTTTGCGCTGCTTGAGCATCGCCAGCTGACCGGCCGATAGCTTGTCCGCGTGCTTGTCGGCGTTGGAGGCGTCGATCGTCAGGATCGGCTTCTCATCCTTGTGCTTCCAGTAACTTTGACGAAGCTTGCCCCATTCCCATCCCGGCAAGGGAGGCTCGGCGCCTTGCCAAGCCGGGATCGTGCCCTCCTTGTTGCCTTCTTTTTCGGCACCCGACGGCGTCAGCTTCTCCAACTGCGCCACGTCGGCGGCGATCGCCTGGTGTTCGGCGCCGAGCAAGCAGGCGGCGATCGCCGCCGCCAAAGTTGCACGGGCGACGGCATGGCTGCGTGGAATGGTCTTGGACATGTGTTCTCCGGTAGTGCGAGCCAGCCTGGGTTGCTGTGCCGTCGACGGGTAGAGGTAAAGGGGCAGTTCAACGATTGACGAAGAATGTAGTGACCGATAACGAGATTCGGTAACCGGAATCGGCAACCGGTCGATCGGGTAGCGAAGCTGCTCAAGCCGCCAGAGCGCGGCATGTCATTCGACTTGCCGAGCGATCTGGCGATACCCGGGCGGCGTGTTCGCTTTGAAGAGCCGTCACGGAGCTGCCTGGCGGTCATGTCGACGGCAAGCGAACAACCGCGCAGCTCATGATGGAACGCGAATTCGGGTTCTCCGAATGCGCCGGCGTTCAGCGCCGGCTCAGGGCGCTTGAGAGTCCGAACGGGTCAGGCCGGATTGCCCGCAGCGGACTCACCTTTCCGCCCCGGCAGCATTCGACGCAAGACGGCGTCTCTGCGGACGAAGTGGTGCATCAAGGCTGCGCCCACATGAACGAGCACCAGGAGCCACGCCACCCATTTGCCCAGGAGGCTGTGCACGGTCCACATGGCATCTTCCAGCTCTTTGATGCTGAGTCCGAAGGTCGAGCGGATCGATTCGACGAAGGCGGTGTCGCGTGCCGCCGGAACCGTGAACAGGCCGAAGTGGGTCGGGTCGTAGGTGGTCAGGTAGCCGGTCAACGGCATCAGAAACAGCAGGGCGTAAAGCGCCCAGTGCGCGGCCTCTGCCGCCAAATGCTCGGTTCGTGAGCCGGGCACCGGCTGCAGCCGCGTGCCGAAGACCTTCCACAGGAAACGGGGGATGACGAGGAAGCCGATCGTCAGCCCCAGAACCCAATGAAAGTTCAGGATGGGAACAATGCGCTCTGCGTTCGGCACCGTGCCGAACAGCGGTGGCTTGATGCTGGTCTCGGGGTCAACAAACCAGATCACGTAGTAGACGATCACGTAGGCAGCGATGAAGGCTGCCGCGGTGGCCCAGTGAAAGAGCATCGAGACGCCGCCATACGCGTCGACGGTGTTGCGCCACTTCATGGCAATCTCCTGTTTGGCCGGTACGTGAGCGATGATGAATCGTCTCAGCCTCTCAGGGCAGCAGCACCGTGATGACTTTTTCTTCGCTATAGGCCAATGCACCGGGCAGGCCGCCTTCTCGCCCGATGCCGCTCGTCTTCAGTCCGCCCCAGGGCAGGTTGGCGTCCAGCGGGCTCCAGCAGTTCACCCCGACCGCGCCGACTTTGACCGCGCCTGCGACGCGGTGAGCGCGTGCCAGATGGGTCGTCCAAACGGTGGCGGCGAGGCCGTAGTCCGAATCGTTGGCCAGCGCGACGGCTTCTTCGTCGGTATCGAACTCGATGATCGTACCGACGGGGCCGAAGATTTCTTCGCGGGCGATGGTCATCTGGTTCGTTGCGCCGCCGAAGATCGTGGGCTTGACGAACCAACCCTTGGCGGAACGCGAGACGCCGCCGGCGAGCAGCTCGGCGCCCTCATCGATGCCGAGCTGGATGTAACGATTGACGCGCTCGTATTGCGCCTTCTTGGCCAAAGGGCCCATCTGCACGCCGGGTTGGCTCGGGTCGCCGACTTTCACCGCCGAAGCCGCATGAGCCAGCGCGGCGGCGAACTTCTTCGCGATGCCTCTCTGAACCAGGATGCGCGAGCCTGCCGCGCAGACTTGCCCCTGGTTCACGAACAGGCCCATGGCGCAGCCACGCACGGCATCGTCGAACACCGCGTCGTCGAACACGATCTGCGGGCTCTTGCCACCCAGCTCAAGCGTGACGCGCTTGAACATCGGCGCGGCGATGCGCTGAATGGCGCGTCCGGCCTCGGGGCTGCCGGTGAAGCTGATCTTGGCGACATCGGGGTGCTCGCACAGCGCGCGGCCAACCACTTCGCCGAACCCCGTGACCACGTTGACGACGCCGTCCGGGAAGCCGGCCTCCTGGCAGAGTGCGGCCAGGTGCAGTGCCGATTGCGGTGTCTCTTCGGAAGGCTTGATCACCACGGTGCAGCCCGCCGCGAGCAGCGCAGCGACCTTCCACGTGGTGATCATCAACGGTGAGTTCCAGGGCACGATGGCGCCGACCACGCCGATCGGCTCGCGGATCGTGTACGACAGCGTCTTCATGCCCATGTAGCCGCCTGTCGGGATCGTGCGGCCCTCGAGCTGATTGGCCCAGCCGGCCGCAGCGCGCAAGTTCGCCACCGCGTTGGGCACATCCATCATGCGCGGCTCCATCGGCGAGCGGCCAATGGCCTGGGCGTCCATGTCGGCCAGCAGGTCGATGTCGCGCTCGACGAGGTCGGCCAGCTTGTTCAGCAACGCGCTGCGATGCCCGCAATTGAGCTTGCTCCAGGCGCCGCCATTGATCTGGGCGTGTGCAGCGGCAACCGCGCGCGCGACGTCTTCGGCGGTGCCGCTCGCCGCAGTGGCGTACTCGTCTTCGGTGACCGGGTTGACGAGGCTCATGCGCGCGCCGCTGGAGGCTTCGGCTTTGGCGCCTTCGATGAAATGCTTCAGGTGCTGGCTCATGGCTTGGTGTGTGTGAAAAGGTTGGCGAGGGGGAGCCGGTAGACCCGGGATCCAGGCGAAGGGTGTGTTCGCGCGAATGCTGGGTGATGGCGCCCCCGGCAGTGTTGGCGACCGGCGGGGCTCTTCGTTAGCCCGAATGAGCAAGTCGGCGATGGACAAGCTCACCACGGTCGCACCATCGCGGGTCGTGGCGTCCAGGCTCCCAAACACCGCGCCCCACAGTGGCGCAAGCGTGCCCGTTTCTTGCATGTGCCTACGGTGCTTATCGGCCCACAGGCGGGTTTTTGCGTATATCCCGTAAAGCGGGATTGGTAGCACACTTCTTGCAAGCGGTGCCGGTCGTGCGCAGACGCTTCTGCACGCATCCACAACCACTCACTGCATCTCGTGCCATGAACTCAAAAATTGCTTGCTTCGAGGATGTTCATCTCCACGCTTCTTCGGTTCGCGAATGGAAGCAGACGTACAGCCAGATCTCCGCCGGGACGCTGCAGAGTTCACTGGCGCAGATCACCACGGCGCGTTGCCATGTGTTTCGCGAGAAGATCAACCAGCGCATCGTGCAGCACGGCGAGGCGCCCCGGGGCAAGGTGTGTTTCGCCGTGCCGCTTTCTGTGCCCGGCGCGGCGCGCATGCAGGGCCGCGAGGCGAACGACAAGTGCATCTTCGTTCTGCAAGGCGGCGAGGAGTTCATGTTCCACATGCCGATGGGCACCGACATGCTGGCCATCACCTTCGACAGCAGCGAGTTCGAGCGCGCGCTGTCGTGCACGCTGTGGCCGAACGAGATCGGCGCCTTGTTGCGGCAGCCCGTGGTGCAGGTTCCGATGCATCGGCTGGCCGAGAGCCGCGTTCGCCTGCTGGCGCTGTTCGATGCGGCCCTGGCACGCCCTGATCTGGTCGGCACACCCGAGGCCGAGCGTCAACTCGAGCAGGCCATGCTGGGAGAGCTGCTTCGCTTGATCGCCGATCCCGGTTGCGACAGAAAGCAGCGGCACGGGAGTTCTTCGCGGAGTTTCATCGTCGAAAAATGTCACCGTCTTACGGTCGCGAATGCCGGCAGTGCCCCCAGCGTGGTCGATCTGTGCCAGCGCCTGAGAGTCAGCCGCCGCACGGTTCAGAACAGCTTTCAGAGCGTCACCGAAACGAATCCGGTGAACTACATCCGCAGCATCCGCTTGAACGGCGCGAGACGTGAACTGATGACCACGACCTCATCGAAACTGTCGATCGGTGACGCTGCGGCCCGCTGGGGTTTCTTTCACCTGAGTCACTTTGCGGCCGAGTATCACGAACTGTTCGGCGAGCTCCCGTCGCAAACGCGGCGTGGGAACGGCGACCTGCGTGACGCCGCCGCTGTGGCACTGGCTGCCTGATCAGGCCAGTCTGCGGGACGCGGGCCGTGGCCGACTGCGTCCCGCGTCTTCGCTCAGAGCGTTGCCAGGCCTTCGCCGAACACATCCAGCGCCTTGAACAGCAATGAGCGCGGAATGGTGAGAGACGGCATCACGCGCATCACGTTGGTGTAGCGCCCGCAGGGCACCATCAACACGCCGTGGCTCAGCACGTAGCCCATCAGTTTGCCAAGCTTGTCGCCGGTCAGCGGTTCCTTGGTGAGCTTGTCTTCCACGAGCTCGATGCCGATCATCAGGCCGCGACCCCGCACTTCGCCGACGTACGGGCTGTTGAACCCGCGGATGCGTTCCTGCGCTTCCAGGCCCAGTGTGTGGGCACGATTCAGCAGGTCCATTTCCGGGTCCTGCAGGATGCCGATGTTGGTCAGTGCCACCGCGGCAGACATCGAATTGGCCGCGAATGTATTGGGCACCGAGCCGTCGGGAATCTTCGCCGCGAGATCGGAACGCATCACCAGACCGGCCATCGGAACGTCGCCGCCGATGCCCTTGCCGAACGTCAGCATGTCCGGCTTCACGCCGGAATGCTCCACCGCCCACATCTTGCCGGTGCGCCCGGCGCCCGATTGCACTTCGTCCACGATCAGCAGCGCGCCGCTGCGGTCGCAGGCCTTGCGCAGCAACTGCAGGAACTCGGGCGACGGCGGCACGTAGCCCCCTTCGCCCTGCAAGGGCTCCACGATGACGGCCGCCACATCGTCGGCCGCCGTGTAGGGCGTGTTCAAGAGGTAGTCGACGTATTCACCCGCGATCTGCTCAGCACTCTTGTGGGTGGTGTCGAACGGGAATCGATAGGCGTAAGGGTAGGGCGCATGGATCACACCGCCCATGAACGGGCCGTAGCCCTTGCGGTAGGACGTGCCTGTCGTCAGCGCGCCCGACGCGTTCCAGACACCGTGGTAGCCACCGTGAAAGGCAACGATCTGATGCCGGCCGGTGACACGCTTGGCAAACTTGACGGCGGCTTCGAGCGCATCGCTGCCGCTTTGTGTGAAGAAGGTGATGCAGTCGCCGCGCAGGCCCTCGGGCATGATCTCGGACATTTTTGCGGCCAGCTCGGTGCGCTTGGTGCTGTTGACTTCCATCGCGTGCATCAGCACTTCCGACTGCTTGCGAATGGCCTCGACCACCTTCGGGTGGCAACGCCCCACGCTGCTCACGCCGACACCGGCCGACAGGTCGATGAAGGTGTTGCCGTCGGGGTCTTTGACGGTCACACCGAAGGCGCGGTCCATGACCACCGGCATGCGGCCACCGCCACGCGCCATCGACTCGGTGCGTGCCGACAGGGCCAGCGCTTCTGTTGCCTTGGGGCCCGGGAATTGAGCGGACACCATTTTCGGGGCGCCAGGAAAGTTCAGCGCTTCAAGTTCAATTTCAGTCATAACGCACCTTCTGGAAAGTTGCTTTTCAAGGGGGACGGCCCGCAGCAGATCGCTGACGAACGCGAATCGAATCCGGGCAGACCGCAAAAACACCGCGCCTTGCCCGCTGGTGCCGAGTGGCATCGAGCACTCGGGTCACCAGCGCCCAAATGCAGGCGGGATTTACTGATGTTGAGAGAGTTCGCGCAAAGCGAGTAGCCGGAATCGGCAACCGAAAAAGCGGGCGTTGCTCAACGCGACGAAAGGGCGCGGCTGCTTGCAAGGGTGGCACAGCGGAGGTGCCGCGAGCCACGGCTGCGACGGGCGCTGGCTCTACTCGAAAGCCCGGCCCAGTCGTTCATAGACGAGCGGCTTCGTGCTGCGCAGGTGCAACGCAAAGAGAACACCCCCGCCCCCGAGAGCCAGCATCAGCAACGGGAACGCCGCCACGATCAGGCTCTTGCTGCCTGTCAGCAACTCGAGATTGAACGAGACCTGCAGAAAGAAACCGATCAGTCCGAGGCCCGCGATGGCCGGCGCGACCGTTGTTCTGACAACGGAGTGATGCGTCGCAGTCTTGCGAAAAAAGACAATGATCGCGATCGACACGAGCACCTGCACCGCCAGAACGCCAATGACCGCGAGTGCCGACATCCACGGGAACACGAACTGGTAAGGATCAGCCTTGAACACCGCGAAAGCAGTCAGCACCAAGGCCACCAGCACGGCCTGGACGCGGCCTGCAAAGTAGGGCGAGCCTTGGACAGGGTGGACCCGCGCAAGCTGCGCCCAGGCCACACCTTCACGCCCGAGCGCGAACATGTATCGGTTCAGCGTGTTGTGGAATGAAAGCAGGCACGCAAACAGACTGGTGATCAACAAGACTTTCAGCAGTTGCACCGACCAGCCGCCGAGCACGTGACTCGCGGCGTTGAAGTAGAAATTGTCGAGCGAGGCATTGGCCGAAGCGACGACTTTCGACGGGCCGTAGAACTGGACAATGGCCCAGGTCGAAAAGGCGTAGAACAAGGTGATGAGCACGACCGCAACGTAGGTGGCTCGCGGGATCGTCTTGGTCGGGTTCTTTGCCTCTTCGCCAAAGATCGCGGTCGCCTCGAAACCGATGAACGATCCGATCACGAACACCAGGGTGACGCCAAAGCCCGCGCCGAACACTTGCGTCGGCCGCAGCCCCGACCAACTCAAGCCTTCTGCGCCTCCGCCCACCAGGATGCCCACGTTGAGCAGCAGCAGCATCGCAACCTCGGCGACCATGCAGACGCCAAGAATCCTGCCTGAAATGCTGATGTTGTACTGGCCAAAGAAGGTGACGACGGCCAGCACGCCGAACGCCCACACGTACCAGGGCAGATCGATGCCCAGAGGCGCCATGGCTCCGCCCATGAAGACGCTGAACAGGCCGTAGATGGCCAACTGAACCGTGGCATAGGTTGCCAGCGCCATCATCGCGCCACCCACGCCCAGCGGCTTGCCCAGGCCCTGAGTGATGTAGGTGTAGAAAGCACCAGCGCTTCCGACATGGCCGCTCATCGCGGTGAAGCCGATCGCAAAGATCAGGTACACGAGGCCCGCCACCAAAAAGGCGCCTGGAACCCCCGCACCCGAGCCGAACGCAAATGCCGGAGGCGTTGCGCCGACCACCGCCGTCAGCGGTGCCGCTGCCGCAACCACGAAAAAGACGATGTGAGCCAGCCCAATTGAATTGCCGGCCAGTTTTTCCCGCGCCGAAGCCCTGGGCGCATCATCCTTGCCAGCGTTCATGGTGATTGTGTTCACGGTGGATTTCAGGTTGATGGTTGACTGTTTTCAGGCCAATCGTCGTGTGAGCCGCTGGTGTGCCTTTGGCCCTGGGGGCCGTGGTGCTCGCACCGTCGCCGATCAGAACCCGGACGCTGCAGGAGCGATTTTGCACAGCTATCTGCGAGCGGAACGCGCGCGGTGTCGCAATGGTCGCAGCGGCGCGAACGGGCTGGTAGCCCGTATCGGCAACCAACGATCACTGCAAATCGATCTTCACCTTGCTCAAGATCGAGGCGGCTGATTCCATGGAACGTTGCCAGATCGTGCGAGCCTCGTCCATCGAACTGCCGACGGGTTCGAGACCCAGCTCGAGCATCTTGGTCCTGACGGACTCTTCGGCCACGATGCGAGCCAGCGCTGTGGACAAGCTGTCGCTGATTTCGGTTGGTGTCTTTGTGGGGGCGAACACCGCGAACCAACCCGTGTCGGACATGCCGGTGAAGCCCGATTCGGCGAGGGTCGGTACCGTCGGCAGGGCGCTGACTCTGGCTTTGCTGCTGACGGCTAGCGCCCGCAGTTTGCCGGCGTCGACGAGCTTGTCGATGGCGGCGACGGTCAGGATCACGCTGTCAACCTGGTTGCCCAGCAGGTCGGTGGTGGCCGGTGAAGAACCTTTGTACGGAACGTGCGTCAGTTGAGCTCTTGAGCTGGCCGCGAGCATGGCGCCCATCAAATGCGCCGACGAGCCCACGCCGAAGGTGCCGAACGTGGTGTCCCTGGATTTCGCGCCGGCAAGATACTCGGCGAGCGTGTGATACGGCGAGTTCGCGTTCACCGCCAGCACGAGCGGCGCATTGGCCAGAATGCTCAGCGCGGTGAAGGCGGACGGCGCAGGCTCCATCGGGCGACCTGCCTGGCGTGCAACCAAGGGAGCGATCACCTGCGTGGAGTGGCTTGCGAACAGCAGCGTGTAGCCGTCGGCCGGCTGGCTCAGCACGCTTCTGCTCGCGATCGCGCCGTTTGCTCCCGCGCGGTTCTCTACGACAACCGGTTGGCCCATGGCGATTTGCAGCTTGGCGCCGATCAGGCGTGCCAGCACATCGGTCCCGCCGCCCGGAGAGAACGGCACGACCATGGTGATCGCGCGATCGGGGTAAGGCGCGGCGGCTGCCTCGCACAGCGGCGTGAAGGCGAGCAGGGCAAGCAACACATGGGCGAGTCGGATCGGGTGGCGAAGCATGGGAACTCCAACAGGTGAGGACCAAGGTGATCGGGCTTCGTCAGGCGGTGAGACGGCTGTCGAGCGTGATGTGGGGGTCATTGCTCCAGGCCCATGCACAGATATTTCAGGTGCACGTACTCATCGATGCCGTGCTTCGACCCCTCGCGGCCGTAGCCCGATTGTTTGACGCCACCGAAGGGTGCCACCGCCGTGCTCAGCACGCCGCTGTTGATGCCGACCATGCCGTAGTCCAGCCGCTCCGCCACGCGCCATGTGCGCGCCAGATCGCGTGTGAAGAAGTAGGCGGCGAGCCCGAACTCGGTGTCGTTGGCCATTCGCACCGCTTCGTCTTCGGTCGTGAAACGAAACAGCGGTGCGACCGGTCCGAAGACTTCCTCGCGAGCGATCTTCATCTCGGGCGTGGCGTCGGCCAGCAGAGTGGGCTCGTAAAAGGTTCCGCCCAGCGCGTGTCGGCGCCCGCCGGCAAGCAATCGGCCGCCTTTGCCGAGCGCGTCAGCGATCAGTTCCTCGACCTTGTCGAGCGCCGCGCCATCGATGAGCGGGCCTTGCGTGACCCCGGGTGCGAGCCCGTTGCCGACGCTCAGTTGCGCGACGGCCGCGGTCAGCCGCTGCGAGAAATCGTCGTAGACCGTGTCTTGCACCAGCACGCGGTTCGTGCAGACGCAGGTCTGGCCTGTGTTGCGGTACTTCGACGCGATCACGCCACGCACAGCGGCATCGAGATCGGCGTCGTCGAAAACGATGAGAGGCGCGTTGCCACCCAGTTCGAGCGACAGCTTTTTCAGTGTCGGCGCGCATTGCGCCGCGAGCAGCCTGCCGACTTCGGTCGAGCCGGTGAACGACAGCTTGCGCACGGCCGGGTGACCCGTCAATTCGCCACCCACGGCGGATGCGCTGCCGGTGACGACGTTGAGCACCCCGGCAGGAAAGCCGGCCAGCTCGGCCAGACGCGCCAGCGCCAGGGCCGACAGCGGCGTTTGCGACGCGGGCTTCAAGACCATCGTGCAGCCCGCAGCCAGCGCAGGTGCCACCTTGCGCGTGATCATCGCCGCCGGGAAGTTCCACGGCGTGATCGCGGCGCACACGCCGATCGGCTCTTTCACGGCCAGCAGGCGCTTGTCGCTCCACGGCGACGGAATCACTTCACCGTAAAGACGCACCGCCTCTTCTGCGAACCAGTCGATGTACGACGCGGCATAGGCGATCTCGCCGCGCGACTCGGCGAGCGGCTTGCCCTGCTCGAGCGTCATGAGCAGCGCCAGGTCGTCTTGGTGTGCCATCAGCAGCGCGGACCAGCGGCGCAGGAGCGCGGCGCGATCGGCCGCGGTTCGTGCCTTCCAGGGCCCGAAGGCGCGCTCTGCGGCCTCGATCGCCCGGCGTGTTTCGCTGGCGCCGGCCTTCGGCACGCGGCCCACCAATTCCAGCGTGGCCGGGTTGGTAACGGCGATCGTGCTGCCGTCGTCGGCATCGGTCCACAGACCGTCGATGTGGCACTGCGAGCGCAGCAGCGCAGGGTCTTTGAGCATGGTGAATGACGGTGTGGGATTCACGAAAAGTCAGCGGGCATCGACGTGCCGCGCGACCCACTTTGCGAACGCCGCGAGGTAGGCCCGCATGAACTCGGCGGTGTCCTTGTTCTCGAGCGTGCCGGCATCGTTGAACAGCTCCGCGGCGTTGCCGATGTAGGCCTCGGGTTGCTGCATCGCGGGCATGTCGAGGAACACGAACGACTGGCGCAGCTGGTGGTTCGCGCCGAACGCGCCGATCGCGCCCGGGCTCACGCTGATCACGCCCACGGGCTTGCCCTGCCACGAGTTCTTGCCGTAGGGACGCGAGGCGACATCGATCGCATTCTTCAGGAAACCCGGCGCGCCGCGGTTGTACTCAGGCGTCACGAACAGCACGGCGTCGAGCGACTCGATCGTCTTCTTGAAGTTGACCACGGCTGGCGGCGGATTGGCCTCGTCGTCGGCATTGCAGTGCGGCAGCTCGGCGATCTCGACGATCTCGAGCGCGAGGTTCGAGGGGGCGAGCGAGGTCAAGGCGTGCGCCATCTTGCGATTCAGCGACTGCTTGCGAAGACTTCCGATGATGATTCCGACACGGTGGTTCATGGCAACTCCTGTTGAGGTGATTCAGTTTGCTTGGGTGACCAGCTTCGTCACCAGATAGCTGTCGAAGGTTTCGGTGCCGCCTTCGCTGCCGAATCCGCTGTCCTTGATGCCGCCGAACGGGATTTCCGCCGGCGCCATCCCGAAGTGGTTGATGTTGACCATGCCTGCTTCGAGCCCGACCGCGAGCGCATGCGCCTTCTGGGTCGAGTTCGTGAACGCGTAGGCCGCCAGGCCGAACGGCAGGTTGTTGGCGGTGGCGATGGCTTCATCGAGCTCGTGGAACGGCAGGATGCCGGCGATCGGGCCGAACGGTTCGTCGTTCATCAGCAGGCTCGAGGCCTTCGGGTTCAGCACCACGGTGGGCGCGAAGAAGTTGCCCGATTCGCCGAGGCGTCGGCCGCCGGTCGCGATCTCGCCTCCACTGGCTTCGGCATCGGCGACGAAGGCCAGCATCGCCTTCAAGCGGCGTGCGTTGGCCACCGGCCCCATCGTGACACCTGCGTCGACGCCGGGGCCGACACGGACCGCGCTCGTGCGTTCCAGAAAGCGCACCACGAAACGGTCGAAGACCGAGTGGTGCACCATGAAGCGTGTCGGCGAAACGCAGACCTGCCCCGCGTTGCGAAACTTGTACGGTGCGAGCAAGTCGGCAGCGCGTTCGATGTCGGCGTCTTCGCACACGATGACCGGGGCGTGCCCGCCGAGCTCCATCGTCGCGCGCTTCATGTGCTGACCGGCCAGCGCGCCGAGGTGTTTGCCGACCGGCACCGAACCCGTGAACGAGAGCATGCGCACGATCGGTGACTCGATGAGCTGGCGCGAGATGGCGTCTGCCGGCCCCCAGACCACGTTCAGGCAGCCTGGCGGCAGGCCGGCGTCATGGAAGAGGCGGGCGAGGGCGACTATCGCGCTGGGCGCTTCTTCTGGCCCTTTGAGCACCAGCGTGCAGCCGCTCGCGAGCGCGGCCACGATCTTGCGCAAGGCCTGGTTGAAAGGGAAGTTCCACGGCGAGAAGGCCGCGCACACGCCGATGGGTTCGCGCAAGACCATCTGGCGCACGTTGGGCGTGCGTGCGGGCACGACCCGCCCGTACACACGTCGCCCTTCTTCTGCATGCCATTCGGCGTGTTCGGCCGTTGCGGTGACCTCGCCGAGTGCTTCGGCCAGCGGCTTGCCCTGATCGAGCGTGATGTTGCGCGCGATCAGCGGCGCCCGCTCGCGCGTCAGCTGAGCGACGCGCCGGATGATGTCAGATCGCTTCAGTGGCGATTCATGACGCCAGAGGCGAAAGGCGCGCTGCGCCGCATCGAGCGCACGGTCGACGTCGTCGCGGTTGCCGTTGGGCAATTCGCCGAGCACGCTGCCGTCCGCCGGGTTGACGACGGTGTGGGTCGAGCGCGCGCCGGCGCCGACGAACTCGCCGTCGATGTACATGCACAGGGTTTCGTAAGGCTGATCGCTCATGGGCGGGGTGCGGCGTGTTGTGGGCCGGCGGGCAGCATCAGCGAGTTCTCCTGCTTCACGAGCAGGTGGCGAATCTTGCCGCGGAAGACCTTGAAGTCGGGGTTGGCGAGCAATGCTTCGCGGCGGCTCGTGCGCTCGTCCATCGAAGCGAACTGCCACAGGTAGACGAGCTGGTTGAGCTCACCGATGTCGCGGGTGTAGTAACCCAGCATCTTGCCGAGAATGCGCTCCTGCACCTCGCGGCCGCATTCTTCGTAGACCTTCACGTACTCGGCGGTTCCGCCGGGCACCAGGCTGTAGATGCGCTGTTCGACGAACATGTCAGGCGGCCTTTCTTCGTTCGGGAATGTCATGTCGGACGAAGGCCCGAAAGCGTTGTGTCACCTCGGCCACGCGCTCGGCGCTGCATTGCGCTGCGATGTAGCGGTCGGGCCGGAGCACGAGCACCGGCCCGGGGTTCGCTGCGAACCAGTCGGCCAGTTGGTTGTCGATGTCTTCGACGCATGCGGTGCCGTTGGCGGCGAGCCTTCGCGTGCCGGGCCGATCGCCGCTGCGCGCGCGGTTGATTTGCACGAAGCGCGCGCCGAGGTCGCGCCAGAACGCGCGATCGGCATCGCTCAGCGCGGCCTGCGGGTCGGTCTGCCAACCGATCACGCTGAACCAGGGGCCGAGCACGTCGTCGAGTTTGCGGCGTGTGCCGGTGGCGTCTTCCACATCGGGCTGGATCAGCATCTTGCCCACCGCCGCGGTGCCTGGTTCGGCCACGATCACCCCGCTGCGATAGACGGGCATCGGCTTGAAGCGCATCTGCAGAACGTAGTTGCGGATGCCGGGCAGCAAGCGAACGGCGCTGAAGAAGCTGTCGCGCACCCACGCCTTGACTCTACTGGTGGGCATCAGCAGGGCGCCGAAGGCGTCGGCCACGTCGATCATGGCCTTGGAGTGCGCGTGGCGCTCCTGCTCGTAGCTGTCGAGCACCGACGGCTGCAATTGGCCGCGCAGGATGCCGGCCAGCTTCCACGCGATGTTGCCGGCGTCGCGCAAGCCGGCGTTCAGGCCCTGGCCGATCCAGGGCGGTGTGAGATGGGCGGCATCGCCCACCAGCGCGACCCGGCCGACCACGAACTTCTCGGCGACGCGCGAATGGTGCGTGTAGGCTCGTGCCCGCACGATCTCGATCTTGTCGGTGTCCGGAACGTAGGGCTTGAGCAGTTTGCGCACCGACTCGGGCTCGGCGATCGCGTGCTCGTCTTCGTGCGGGAACACGAGGAACTCCCAGCGCCGGAATCCGTAGGGCAGGTAGATGCAGACGTTGGGCCGCCGCGGGTCGCAATTGAGGGCGGTATGGGGTGCGTCGACGTCGGCGTTCTTCACATCGACGACCACCCATTTGATCGGGTGCGTCTTGCCGATCAGCTTCAGGCCGAGCATTTCGCGCACCGGGCTGCGACCACCATCGGCGGCGACGCAGTAGTCGGCCTCCAGGGCGTAGACCTCGCCCGACGCGTCGCGCACCTGCAGCGTGACACTGCCCGCATCCTGCGACACCGCGACCACCTCTTCGCCGAGTCGAAGTTCGACGTTCGGGTAGCGCGCGAGGCCGTCACGCAAGGTCTTCTCGGCGAGCTGTTGCATGAAGATGTTGCGGCGCCACCAGCCGAACTCGCGGGTGGCCGGCCGGATGTCGGCGAAACATTTGCCGTCGGCGCGGTACATGCGCATCGGCACGTTCTGGATCATGTCCTGCAGCAGCGAATCGGCCAGGCCCACGGTCTGGAACATGCGCAGCGACTCGTCGTCCATGCCGACCGCGCGCGGGTACTCGAGAATCTGCATTTCGCGCTCGATCACGACGGTGTCGATCCCGTAGGCGCCGAGCAGGTTCGCCACGGTGATGCCGTTCGGGCCGCCACCGGCGATCACGACCGACGCGCGCCGAGCGCGGTCTGCATTCAACGCGCAAGCCCCATCGCCCACGGCTGCAGCGCGGCGCTCGCGAGGAAGGCGTGCAATGCCGTCTCGAAGCCTTTCAGGTTGTCGTCGTGCACGTAGTGGGTTGCATCGGGAATCTCCACGAGCTGGATGTGCGGATTGCGCTGCACCATGTCGGCGGCGGTCTGTGCCGACAGGAAGTCCGAGTTGGCGCCGCGCAGAAGCAGTGTGGGCACGGCGACCGCTTCCACATGCGGCCAGAGCTCCACGAGCTGTTCGGGCGTGGCATTCAGTCGGGCGTGTGCGATGCCCTGTGCGTCGTGGCGCCAGACGACCTGGCCGTCCTCCAACTCGCGCATCGAATGCTGTACCCGTGCGTGCACGGCGGCATCGGGAATGTTCGGTCGCTGGCCGCGCCAGAACGCGGCGGCGGCGGCCCAGGAATCGAAACGATCGGGCGTGGCGAGCAGTTCCCGGCGTATGCGTTGCGCGCCTGCGGAACTGCCCGAGGCGCCCGGCCCCATGTCTTCGATCACCATGCCCGCCAGACGAGCCGCATGCCGGGTCGAGTAGACGAAGGCATTGGCGCCACCCATCGAATGCCCGAGCAGCACGAAGCGCTTGAGCCCGAGCTGGTCGACCAGTACTTCGAGGTCGCGAACGTAGGCGTCGGCGACGTAGTTCCGGGCCGGATCCCAGTCGCTCATCCCGCGGCCACGCTGGTCGAGTGCGACGATCCGGAAGCGGTCGGCCAGCGGCAGCGCCACCGACTCGAAGGTGTAGCCGAAGCTGCGCAGGCCGTGCAGCGCCACGATGGTCGGTGCATCGGGGTTACCCCATTCGACGAAGTGCAGCTTGAGGCCGTCGCTGTCGATCCAGCCTTCTCGTGCGTGCGTGGTCATGCCGTGCTGCCTTTGATGTCGGTAAGCGAGCGGCTCACACCAGACCGTTCTCGCCCTTGATCTCGGAGGCCTTGAGGCCGCCCAGGCGGGCGTTCAGACGGCCGCGCGTGGCGAAGGCCCAGCACAGAATCACTTCGTCGCGGTTCGGGCCGTCGCCGAACGTCGCGCTCACGGTGTCGTAGTGCGAGCGCACATACAACGCATCCTTGTGCGCCAACGGGATGTCGATGGTCGTTCCCGGTCCGCCGCGCTTGCCGGTCGACGGCACCCAGGATTTGCCGCCGCCGACGCCAACCCGCACCGGGTCGGCAGCAGGGTTGGTCAGCAACGCGTTGCCGTGTTCGTACTCGCCGTCGGCGCCGACCAGGCAGGCCTTGCCATAGCTTTCGATGGCGCGGCCGGCAGCGGCTTCGACGATGCGCCGCCCGAACTCGCGGCCCAACTCCGGCGAGGGCTCGATCCAGGGCGACAGGTCTTGCACGAAGCGGCCCGCGAACGGGTTGTGCAGGCAGGCGGCGATGACGATCTTGCGTTGCGGCTCGCCGTCAGCGGGCTGGCCGGTCTCGCCGGCCAGCGTGTCTTCGATCTGCAAGTACCACTTGCGGATGTGGAAGGCATGGAAGTTTGGAGTCTTGGTCATGGCGCGTCACGGTGAGGCGTTGAAAGGCGGCGTGGCTTCAGTCGAAGAGCGGGTCAAGATGAAACGGGTCGCTTGCGGCGTTGTGCTCGGTCATCAGTCGCTTGCCGGCCGCGTCGTCGCTGCCGGTCTCGCAGAAGAACTCGAGCCGGTTGCCGTCGGGGTCGGTGAAGTAGACGCCGATGCCGGCCTTGTGGTCGGTGATCTTCACGATCGGCACCTTGCGTCGCAGCAGCATGCCGTAGAGCCGACGCAGCTCGGTCAGGTCGCCGTCGATTTCGAGCCCGTAGTGCTGAAGGCCGATCGTTCCCAGCTCGCCGGGGGTCTGCGCCTTGATGAGTGCGATGTCGTGGTGCTTCTGGCCGAAGGACAGGAACAGCCAGCGCGGCTCGCGTGCGACTTCCTCCATGCCGAGGACCTCGGCATACCACGCGCCGGACACCACCGGATCGCGCACGTAGAGCGCCACGTGCGTGCGAGTGATGCGAGGTTTGGGCAGCCGGGTGTCGGCCGTGATGGGTGGCACCGGAATGTTGTTGATCAGCATGTTCACATTCAGTGCGTCGATTGCGCATGGGCCGTCAAGGGAGCCGCGACCGGCGTCCACGCAACCGCGGTGATCTCGCTGAATTCGCGCCATTCCTTCTGCCAGCTTCGACCGCCGTCCAGCGAATGGAACAAGTCGCCGTACTTCGTGCCCGCGTAGAGGCGCGACGGGTCTGCGGCGTGAGAGCCCAACGCCCAGAAGGTGGAGTTCGGTGCCTCGCCGAGTTCGGTCTCGGACCATTGGTACCCGCGGTCGGTCGAGCGGTACAGGCGAGTCTTGTAGCCAGGCGTGCCGTCGCCCACGGCCATCACCAGTGCGCCGTCTGCGCCGGGAACGGGCATGACGGTGCGCGTGTAGTAGAGGCCGTCGAAGCGGTCCTTGGACAGCTTGCCGTTCCAGGTCTGCCCGTCGTCTTCGCTCACGTACACCGCGTTGACCGTCAACACGAGAGTCGTCTTCGGCGAACCGTCGCGGCGCGGCAGGATGCTGATCGCGTGGATGTCGGAGTTGCGGATCGCGCCACGCGCATCGTCGACGCGTGTGAAGCTCTGGCCTGCGTCGCGGCTGCGCCAGGCGCCGCCTTCTTCGACACCGAACCACACCTGCTGGCTGTCGTCGGGGTCGACGCAGATCGTCAGCATGCGGGGGCGGTTCACGCCCGAACAGAACTCGGGCATTTCCGGCGGCAGGCGCAGCCAGGTCTCGCCGGAATCCGTCGACTTGAACAGGGCCGAGCGCGACGGGGCGCCGGTGCCGGCGTAGATGACGCTGGCGTCGTTCGGATCGATGGCGATGGACCAGACGGTCATGCCGGTGATCGCGCCCGTGGCGAGGCGCCAATGGGCGCCGCCGTCGTCGCTGATGCAGATGCCACAGTCGGCGCCGGCGTAGACGCGCTCGGGTCGCGTGGGATCGACGGCCAACGAGCGCACCACGCCGTCGAATTCGATCGCTTCGGTCAGGCCCAGGCGGTGCCAGGTCTTGCCGTTGTCGTTGCTGCGCACGATGCCTTGCCCGGCCGTGGCGACCATGATCGTGAAGTCCATTTGTCGGGTCCGTTCAGAGAAAGATGCCGCGCGTCAGGCCGCCGTCGCAACCCAGCGATTCGCCGGTGATGGAGCCTGACCGTGGCGACGCGAGGAAGGCGATGATCCAGCCCATTTCTTCGGGCTGCAGAACGCGGCGGATCGGTGTCGCCTTGACGTAGTTGGCTTCCACTTCGGCAGCGCTGAGCCCCTGCTTCTTCGCCTCTTTTTCGTAGAGCTCGTGGATGTGGGGCGTCTCCACCACGCCGGGGTGGATCGTGTTGACGGTGATGCCGTCCGGCCCCAACTGGTCGGACAACGTCTTGGTCATGTGCACGATGGCCACGTTGCGCATGCCGGAGAGCTGCTTGCTGCCGCGGCCCGTCAGCCCGCCGATGTTGATGATGCGGCCGTAGCCCTGGGCCCGCATGTAGGGTGCTGCGGCCTTGCAGCACCGCAGGTAGCCCACGACCTTGATGTCGATGTCTTGCAGAAGGCCTTGCGGATCGGCATCAGCGAGCTCGGCGCGCACCAGACCGCCGGGGTGTGCCGCGCCGTTGACCAGGATGTCGATGCGCCCGAATTCTTTCGCGGCCGCGGCCATGCCGTTCGTCACGGAGTCCATGTCGGTGGTGTCGACCGCGACCGGGAAGATTCGACCTGCGTCGGGGCCGAGACGCGAACGCAGGTCGGCCGCGGCTTCTTCGAGCAGCGGAAGGCGCCGCGCGACGATCGCCACGTTGACGCCTTCGCTGGCGAGTTCGAATGCGGCGGCCTTGCCGATGCCCATGCTGCCGCCGGTGATGAAGGCGGTCTTGCCTTTGAGTTGAAGGTCCATGTGTCTCTCTTGTGTTTCGCTGGTTGCGATACGGGTCAGGGCAAGCGCATCTCGATCAGCATCGGACCGTCGGTGTGGGCCAGAGCGAGGCGCAAGGCGTGCTCCAGTTCGTCTGTCGTCGATGCGGACATCGACGGCACGCCGTAGCCCTGTGACAGCGCTTTCCAGTCGATCGCGGGATCGTCGAGCAGCGTCAGGCGTTTCGCCTGTTCGCCCGGCGCGATGCCGGCGCGCGACAACTCCGTCTGCAAGATGCCGTAGCGGCGATTCGACGTGATCAGCATGATCACCGGCAGGCGTTCTCGCGCCATCGTCCACAGCGACTGGATCGTGTACTGCGCGCTGCCGTCCGACTGGAGCGCGAATACGCGCCTCTCGGGGCAGGCCACCGCCGCGCCGAGCGCGACCGGCAGGCCCTGGCCGATGGCACCGCCGGTGTTGGTCAGGATCGTGTGGCGTGCTGCCACCGCCGACGCCGTGACGAACGGATAGCCGCAGGTGCCACCTTCGACCGACACGATCGCGTGCGCCGGCAATGCGTTGGCCAGGATGCGCCCGACGCCCACGGGCGTCAGCGCGCCTGGCTCGATGACATGACGCGACGGCGCCACGCCCTTCACGACGCGCGGTGCCTCCAGAAGGTCGGCCAAACGCTCCAGCGCCGTGTCGGCGGCATCGCCGGGTTCGGCCAGCACCAGAAGCGACTCGGGTGGTGCCAGCTCGCTGGGCAGGCCTTCGTAGCCGAAGTAGGCGACCGGCGCTATCGCGCCAGCCAGCACCACGACGGCATCGGCCAGCGCCGCGATCGCAACTTCGGGGAAATAGGGCAGCCGATCGATGTCGGGCAAGCCGCCGCCGCGCTCGGTGCGCGCGGGGAACGTCTCGGTGAACAGCTTCGCGCCGGTCACGGCTGCAATCCGGCCGGCGGCGAGCTGGCCGGCTTCGCTCAAGGCGCGGTCGCCGAGCAGAAGCACTGCCTTGCGTCCGCTCTTCAGAACGCCCAGTGCAGCACTCACGCGCGAATCGTCGAAGCTCGGCGCCGATGGTGGTGCCTCGGCGCGCTTCGTCTGCGTGGGCGCTGGGAGTTGCTGAAAGTCGACAGGCACGACCAGCGTCGCGACCTGGCCGGGGCGCGACGCTGCTGCGTGCATCCCGTCGACCGTGTCTTGCCAGAGCTGCGACGGCGACGCCACGGATCGATACCAGCCGGACATCGGCCGTGCGAGCGATTCGATGTCGGAGGTCAGCGGCGCGTCGTACTTCAGGTGCCAGCTCGCGTGGTCGCCGACGATGTTGAGGATGGGCGTGCGCGCGCGGCGTGCGTTGTGCAGGTTGGCGAGACCGTTGGCCAACCCCGGGCCGAGGTGCAACAGGGTCGTGGCGGGTCGCTGGAGCATGCGACCGTAACCGTCGGCAGCGCCGGTGCAGACCCCTTCGAAAAGGCCCAGCACCGCCCGGATGCCCACGCCTTCATCGAGCGCGCCGACGAGCGGCATCTCGGTGGTTCCCGGGTTGGCGAAACACACGCTTGCACCGGCCGACGCCGCTGCGCGCAGGAGCGTGACCGCGCCGCTGTTCGAGGCGTTCGTGGGATTCGGGGGCTTCGTCTGCATCGGGATGATCTCGAAATGAAGCAGTTATAATAATCCCGAAATACGGCATTTGCAACAGTATTGATGACGAGCGTTCCACCTCGATCCTGAAGAAACGATCTCAGGATCGGCAATCGTCTTTCTGTCGGGCAGCGCGGCGCAGTCCCGCAGCGGAGCGGGTCAAGCATCTGCAGGGCATTGAGTGGCGCACTGGTGTCAGCCCCGGTGCCCCTTGGCCGATCGGCATGAAAGCCGAGCTCTGAAGTGGATGCCGCTCTGTGGGAACTCGCGCAACGACAGCAGGCCGGCGCAACGTGCCACCGCGGGTGCCTCGCAACGAGTCAGGACTGGCGGCGTCGTGCGGTCGAACTGGCTTTCGGCTTGCCGAGCGCACGAGCGCGCTTCACCGGAAGCGTCTTGATCTGCTTGCGCGCGGGCCGCTTCGCCGGCGCTTCGGGCTCGACGTCGTGATCGGCCCTGGGAAAGTCCTTGGCCAGCGTCTTCGATACCTGCGCTGCCGCCCCCAGCAGCCGGGCGCCGAGCAATGCGGTTTCATAGAGCTGGAACTCGTCGGCAGTGAACACGAGCGACATGCAACCTGCGACTTCGCCGGTGGCGAACAGGATCGGCGCAGCGATGCCTGTCAGGCCGGTGTCGAGTTCTCCGAGCGAGGTCCAGTAGCCCTGGCGCTTGATGAGTTGCAGTGCCTTCCAGAAGGACAACCAGTCGGACCCGAGGGCGAGGCAGTCCGGCTCCTGCTGGTGCTGCTTCCACAACCGCTTCAAGCGGCTCCGGCTCATCGATGCGAGTATCACCTTGGATGTGGATGAGCGGAACAGGGGCATCGTCGTGCCTCTGCCGAACGACAGAGACGGCGGCGCCATCGCGCCCTGGTGCTGGAACACATTGATGATCCTGTCGTCATAGGATGTCGACAGCAAGCCGGTGGCGCCCAGCGAAGTGGCCAGAGCCGAGACGACAGCGCGCCCGGCATTGAGCAACGGATCCGACTCGATGATCCTGTGATCGAGTTCGATGATGCGTGGGCCGAGCATGAACTGGCCACCGTCGCTGACAAGAAGGCCGGCATGACCCAGTTCACGGGTGTAACGGTAGCAGGTGGTTCGGGTGAGGCCGAGTGCCTCGCCGATCTGTTCCGCGGTCAACGTGGTGTGTTCCCGCGAGAACAGGTCGAGGACCGAAAGCATGCGCGTGAGGCTGGACACGGTGTGGGCAGGTGTTGATTGACAGTGAGATCTTAGGGGAGGCGCTTGATGCGCACACGTGGCTTTCGATGAGGTCGGGCGGGGCGGGCTCGATGGCCTGGACCGAGCGGCCAGTGTCGCTTACGCGCTGGTCGTGGGTTCGTCGAACAGTGCCATGCCGCGGCGCACTGCGGCGCGCTGCTCCACTTGTGCACCCCACCGGCAAAGGTTGGGGTAGGTGCCGGCTTCGACAAGCATCTTGCGGCGGAACGAAGAGGTCGGAAACAAGAGCAAGTCGGCGATCGACAGTTCGTCGGCAAAGTACTCGTGCTGGCCGAGCCAGCGATCCGTCTCCGTGAGCGCCCGTGCCAGCCGCGCTTCGAGCCACGCTGCGTTCTCCGTCGATTTGATCGGCATGCCGCGGGCGTGGTTGAAGATCCAGCTGCTCGCCGCAGTGACGTCTGTCGCGATCTGCATGAACCAGTGGTACATGTGCGCCCGTCGGACAGGGTCAGTCGGCACCAGCCGACCGCACTTGTTCGCCACGTAGAGCACGATGGCGCCCGACTGAGCCAGGATCAGGTGCTCTCGGCCGGGTCCATCGTCATCAACGATCACCGGGATGGCGCAAGCGGGATTGAGTGCTGCGAAAGACGGCGAGTGCTGTTCGCCCCGACCGGTGTCGATGCGGATCGGGGTGAACGGCAGCCCCGACTCTTCGAGCACGATCGCAGCTCGCAGGCCGTTGGGGGTCTGGTCCGAGTAGAGATGGATCATGGGGTCATGGAAGTACGCGACCGCCGCTCACGTGGAGGGTCTGTCCGGTGACGAAGCCTGCGGCCGGGCCCGACAGAAACAGGATCGGGCCAACAACGTCGTCCGGCGTGCACAGGCGACCCAGCGGTATCGCGGCGGCGGCGGCCTTGGCGTCGAACCAGTCGCGCTTGGCCGGGTCGTCCGAGCCGCCGGCCAGGAAGGGCGTCAACATGGCACTCGGTGCCACGGCGTTGATGCGGATCGCCGGGGCGAGCTCGACGGCGAGCGATTTCACCAACCCGCTGACGCCGAGTTTGGCGGCGATGTACGCACCGTAGCCCTTCTGGGGCGCCAGGGTCAGCGCGGACGTGACCAGCACGATGCTCGGGGCATGGCCTTTGTCCATCAAGGGGAGCGCGGCCCTGATGGTCGCGTAAGCGGAGCGAAGGTTGCCGTCGATGATGCGGTCCCAATCGCCGAGACTCGAGTCGCGCAGCGACTGCGGCGGAATGGTCGAGAACCCGACGAGGAAGACCAGTTGATCCAGCCCGTCCCAATGCCGACCCAACAACTGGAAGGCGTCGTGGACGGAGGCGTCATCGCAAACATCCGTGCCGATGAACAGCGCCTTTGGCGCGTCGTTCGATGAGCTCTCGGCCGCCAGCAGGTCGAGAACGGCCACGTCGTGGCCCATGCGCAGGCACGCGGACACGAGTCGCTGCCCGACGCCGCCCCGGCCGCCCACGATGGCGAAGCGGGCGCGTGGACCAGGATGACCGGGCGGCACCTCGGCGACTGGCAAGCGGAGTGGTGAGGTCAAGAAGCTTCCTTTCATGAGCGAGCGCTTGCTGTGCATCGAGGCGCCACTGGAACGAGACCAAAAGTGTACTAGGTGCCGATATGCGGGAACAGCGCATATTTAGTCCTGCACTACCAAAGTGCGTCTGGCACTGACTTCCCTCTTTGTGGCGGGCAGTCTGTCCCCGCATTGTGTGCATGGTGAGTTTGCATTGGCCTGAGATTTGCATTGACAAGAGTTATCGATTTCCCGTAATAGGAGATTGAAGACGACACGCATATCATTCATTCCTTGATGTTCGCGCTTCCGGGGCGACGTCGACTTACTCACAAGGAGCTCTCATGCCATTCCGCAGTTTTCAAACTTTTGCTCGCGCAGCGCTGGTGTGTGCGCTCTCGGCGGCCTCCACGGCAATGGCTGCCGACATCAAGATCGGGGTGTTGGTCTCCAGCACCGGGCCCGCCTCTGTCATCGGTGTGCCGCAACGCAACTCGGCCAAGTTGCTGCCCGCCAAGATCGGCTCGGCCAGTGTCGAATACGTCGTGCTCGACGACGGTGGCGACGCCACGACCGCGGTGAACAATGCCAAGAAGTTGATCTCCGAGGACAAGGTCGACGCGATGATCGGCCCGTCGATCTCACCGAACGCCATGGCGATCCTGAGTTTCGTGGCGGAATCCAAGACGCCATTGATCGCGGCTGTCGGCACCGACGCCGTCATCTTCCCGATGGATGCGCAGCGCAAGTGGGTGTTCAAGGCCTCTCAGGCGAACCAGCTCATCCTCAAAGTCGAAGTTGACCACATGGTCACCGCTCAGGTGAAAACGCTGGCACTGCTGCGGGTGAACGACTCGCTCGGCGAAGAGTGGGCAAAGTCGCTTGCCCCGATCATCGAGAAGGCGGGCATCAAGCTGGTTGCAGAGGAACGCTTTCAGCGCACCGACAGCAGCATCGCTGCCCAGGCGATCCGGATCGTTGCGGCCAAGCCTGATGCGGTACTGGTTGCAGCCGCTGGCGGAACGTCGGCGCTGGGACAGCAGTCGCTCGCGGACCGGGGCTTTCGCGGCAAGGTCTACCAGACCAACGGTGCGGCCTCGGACGAATTCATCCGTCTCGCCGGCAAGTCGGCAGAAGGCGCGCTGATGGCGGCAGGGCCGATGCAGGTGGTCGAGCAACTTGACGACGGCAGCCCGATCAAGAAGGTGGCACTCGGCTACATCGCAGCTTACGAGAAGGTCTACGGCGGAAAACCGTCAACCTTCGGTTCGAACGTCTACGACGCGGGTCTGCTGCTTCAGTCGGCCATCCCCTTCGCATTGAAGACCGCAGCTCCCGGCACAAGCGAGTTTCGGGCCGCATTGCGTGACGCCCTCGAAGCGAGCAAAGGGGTGGTCGGCACGCAGGGCATCTACAACATGACCCCAGCCAACCACAATGGCATGGACCGAGAGGCTGCATTGATGATGACGGTCACCCAGGGGCGCTGGACGCTCGTCAAGTAGGTCAGCAGGCCAATCTCGGCGCACTGATCCGACAGGATCCTCCCCATGGACTTCAGCGTTGCACTCTCCCTGCTGCAGGAGGGACTGACCAATGGGGCCGTGTACAGCCTGATCGCACTCGCGCTGGTTCTCGTGTTCGGCGTGACACGGGTCATCCTGGTGCAAGCTGGCGAGTTCGTCTCCTACGGCGCGCTGACCATCTACGCGCTGCAAGGTGGGCATACACCGATGACGGTGTGGTTCATGTTGTCGGCGAGTGCCTGTGCCGGCCTGGTCGAGCTGAAGCGCCTTCGGCGCGTTCGAGCGGCTGCGCCGAAGTTCGCGCGACCTCTTTTCGGATGGTTCGTGGTGCCCGCGGCGGTGGCCGCCGTCGCCCACTGGGGGCCAAGAACCGGCGTGCCGATGGCGTGGCAAGTCGTGCTGACGCTGGCCATCGTCGTTCCGCTCGGCGCATCGATGTACCGCCTGGTCTATCAGCCCATCGCGCACGCCTCGATCCTCGTGCTGCTGATCGTCTCGGTGGCGACGCACTTCGTCATGGATGGTTTGGCGCTCGTGGCATTCGGGCCCGATGGGGCACGCACCACGCCGTTCAGTGATGCGCGGTTTGACGTGGCCGGCGAGAGCGTGGCAGTGCAGAGCGTGGTCGTGCTCGCTGTCAGCGTGCTTTTGGTTTGCGTGCTGTTCTGGTTTTCCCAGCACACGATGTATGGGCGTGCATTGAGAGCCACGGCGAGCAATCGCCGCGGCGCCGCATTGATGGGCATCAGTGCCGACATGGCAGGCACAACCAGCTTCACGCTCGCCGCGTTCATTTGCGCAACGGCGGGCATACTCATCGCGCCCTTCGTGACCATCTACTACAACTCCGGCTTTCTGATCAGCTTGAAGGCGTTTGTCGGGGCGACTGTCGGTGCGATGGTGAGCTACCCGCTGGCGGCCGTCGGCGCACTGGGGATCGGGGTCTTCGAAAGTTTCGCTGCCTTCTGGTCGAGCGCGTACAAAGAGTCGCTGGTGTTTGCGTTGATGGTTCCCATCCTGCTCGGGTGCTCGCTTCTCGCAAGGCACTCGATCGATGACGAAGAGGAGAAGTCGGTTGACGCACCGCGCAGTACCTGGCCGCAATTTCGTCGAGTTCAAGCTGCGATCCAGCGTGTGCCCCGAGGTGTATGGGCATGCGCGGTGGTGGTCGGCTTCGCGGCGCTGCCCTTCGTGCTTTCGCGGTTCTACGTCACGCTGGTCAGTTATGCCTGCCTGTATGCCATCGTCTGCTACGGCGTCATCCTGCTGACAGGCGTTGCCGGCCAGGTCTCGTTCGGACAGGCCGCGTTCGTCGGCATCGGGGCTTACACCTCCGCCGTGTTGACAACGTCGTGGGGTCTGTCCCCCTGGCTGTCGTTGCCGGCCTCCCTCGCGACGACGGCGCTCTGCGCCTGGATGCTGGGCGCCATCACGCTGCGCATGCGCGGTCACTACCTCCCGATCGCAACCATCGCCTGGTCGGTCAGCATCTTCTACGTGTTCTCCAACACCGACAGCATTGGCGCATCGACCGGCATGACCGATCTGCCAGCGATTCCGCTGGGCAGTTGGGGCGGCACGCAGGGCAGCTACGAGTTCCGTGTTTATTTCCTGGTGGTGTCGCTGATGCTGATCCTCGGCTGGACGACGCGAAACCTGCTCGATTCACGCATCGGCCGTGCGATTCGCGCACTGAAGAGCAAGTCGCTGATGGCCGAAAGCATGGGCGTCGACGTGGGCTTGCTGAAGACCAAGGTGTTCGTCTGCGCCGCCGTGTACGCCGGCATCTCGGGCTGGCTCTACGCGCACATGCAACGGTTCATCAACCCGTCGTCGTTCGGGCTGGACATGAGCGTTCAGTACGTCTTCATGGCCGTCGTGGGCGGGGTCGAGCAGATCGCCGGCGCCATGCTGGGATCGACCGCGGTGCGTGTCCTCAACGACTGGCTCCAGAACGTTTTGAGAACCGGGTTCTTCGAACGTGCGGGCAATGTCGAGAAGGTGTTCTTCGGCCTGATCATCATTGTCTTGCTGCAGCGCACGCAGCACGGGCTGGCGTATCTTGTCAGCGCTTTCGCCAGGACATCGCCCAGGGCCGACGCGATCGTGGCACCGATCGTACCCAAGCCCGCAGCGCGGGTGCGCAAAGACGGGCCGTTGCTCAAATTGGTGGACGTGTCGAAGCAGTTCGGCGGGCTGAAAGCTGTCGCGGATGTCAGCTTCGAGGTTTTTCCCGGCGAGATCGTCGCCGTCATCGGGCCGAATGGTGCGGGCAAGTCCACGATCTTCAATCTGATCTCGGGCGCGCTCAACGCATCGAGCGGCAGCATTCTTTTCGAGGGCACTCGCGTCGATGGCATGCCCCCCCACGCGATCGCTCGAATCGGGCTGTCCCGCACCTTCCAGCACGTGAAGCTGCTGAACGATCTCTCGGCGCTCGAGAACGTTGCACTGGGCGGTTATCGGCTGGGTGGGTCGGGCATGCTTGCCGCCTTGCTGCGACTCGACCGACATGAAGAGCGAGGCGCCCTGCGCGGCGCCGCTGCGACGCTTGTTCGAGTCGGGCTCGGAGATTTGGCTCACGTGCATGCCGGCGCGCTGCCCCTGGGGAAGCAAAGGATCCTCGAAGTCGCGCGCGCATTGGCGTCAGATCCGAAGATGCTTCTGCTCGACGAGCCGGCCGCGGGTCTGCGCGCGGCGGAAAAGCATGAACTGGCTGTGCTGCTTCGCGGATTGCGTGCCGAGGGTGTCGCCATTCTTCTGGTCGAACACGACATGGCGTTCGTCATGGAACTGGCCGATCGCGTCATCGTTCAGAACTTCGGGCGCACGCTGGCCGCGGGCGCCCCCGCCGAGGTGCAGTCTCACCCCGACGTGATCTCGGCCTACCTCGGAGTGGCGGCATGACAGGCGAAAAGCCGCTGGACTTCGAGGTCCGCGACCTGACTGTTCGCTACGGCGCCGTCGAGGCCGTTCGCGATGTGAGCCTGTCGGTGTCGCAGGGTGAGGTCGTTACCCTTCTCGGACCCAACGGCGCCGGGAAGACGACAACGCTCGAAGCATTGATGGGCATTCTGCCGTTCTCCGGGCACATCGCCTACGGCGGTGTTGCCATCAACAAGTGGTCGATCGCCGACCGCGTGCGCCAAGGCATGACCCTCGTGCCCGAAACGCGCGACCTGTTCGGCGACATGACCGTTCGCGAGAATCTGCAGCTCGGGGCTTTCAGCAGGTACTTGGCCGGCGAGCGCCGACTGGAGAGCGAGCTGTCGCGAGTCTTCGAGATATTCCCCCGTCTCAAGGAGCGCCAGCGGCAGATCGCAGGCACGCTGTCGGGCGGCGAACGCCAGATGCTGGCCATCGGTCGGGCACTGATGCTTCGACCCAGGCTGCTGATGCTCGACGAGCCCAGTCTCGGGCTCGCTCCGCTCATCGTGGCCGAGATCTTCGGCGTCATTTCGCGCTTGAGAACCGAAGGCGTGTCGATTCTGATGGTCGAGCAGAACGCGCGCGCAGCACTCGAGGTGGCCGACCGCGGGTACGTACTCGAGACGGGCAATCTGGTGCAACAAGGGGCGGCAGCAGCGCTGCTCAACGACGCTCGCCTCAGCGAGATCTACCTCGGGCGCGCCAAACAGGATGTCGTGGTCTGAGGCTCCGCGCTGACGGCCAATCTGGCCTGAGAGCAAGTGTCGTACAAGCCTTAACAGCAGGCGCTCCAATCAGGATGAACGGGATCAGGCAGCGTGCTTCGTGCTCGTCCCTGTACGATGGATACATGCACCCGCGGCATCGCTCTGGAAGTCGCCATCGCGGGGCGGGACACCCTGTGCTGTGTACAGTCGCGCCAAGGCCGCGACATGCCGCGGCCAGCCGCACTGAAACCCTCGCTGCGCGTGCATGAACAGTTCTCCAATGACCGACGCTCACTCCGCTTCCGACGAACAAGCCATGCGCATCGCACTCGACCAGGCGCACAACGCGTGGCTGGTCGGCGAGGTGCCGGTGGGCGCCGTGATCATGCGTGCCGGGCGGGTCATCGCCACCGGCTACAACCGCCCGATCACCGAACACGACCCCACCGCGCACGCCGAGATCGTGGCGCTGCGCCACGCCGCGCAGTTGCTCGCGAACTACCGTCTGCCAGAGTGCGAACTGTTCGTCACGCTCGAACCCTGCGCGATGTGCGCGATGGCCTTGATGCACGCCCGTTTCAAGCGGGTGGTGTTTGGTGCCTCCGACCCGAAGACCGGCGCGGCCGGCTCGGTGGTCGACCTGTTCGCGCAAGCCCAACTCAACCACCACACGGCCGTACAGGGCGGCGTGCTGGCCGATGAATGCGGTGCCGTGCTGCGCGACTTCTTCGCCGAGCGGCGCGAGCAGTACCGGCAGCGCCGCGCGGCGGCCACGCCCGACGAAGAACCGATGATCCCCGCCGGCGAAGCGGTCGAGATCGACGCGCCACCTTCCCCAACATGAGTGAATCGATGACGCTTATCAACCTGTTCACTCCGGCCGGCGTGCTCACCACCGCAGCGCCATTGCGGCTCGCGGCCAAGCGCCTGAAAGCTCTCGGATTCGAGGTGCAGATCGACGCTTCAGCGCTCGCCAAGCAGCAGCGTTTTGCGGGGGACGATCAAACACGCCTGGCCGCGCTGCACCGCGTGGCCGAGCAGATGCCGGCCGTTGCACTCGCCACCCGCGGCGGCTACGGCATGACGCGCCTGCTTGACCACATCGACTGGAAGCGCATCGCCCGCAGCGTCGAGCACGGCACCCGCTGGGTCGGGCACAGCGACCTCACGGCCTTGCAGCTCGGCCTGCTGGCGCATGCCGAAGGCATCACCTGGGCCGGCCCGCTGGCCTGCGACGACTTCGGCCGCAGCGAAGAGGCCGGCGGCGTCGACGAGATCACGCGCGACTGCTTTCTCGAAGCGATGAGCGGCGAGCTCGAAGCGGTGGGCTTTCGCACCGAAGCCGGCTTCGATGAGCTGCAGGTGCGCGGCACGCTGTGGGGTGGCAACCTGTGCATCGTGAACTCGATGCTCGGCACGAAGCACTTCCCCCGCATCAAAGGTGGCGTGCTGTTCCTCGAAGACGTGAACGAGCAGCCCTACCGCATCGAGCGCAACCTGCTGCAACTGCACCAGGCGGGGGTGCTCGACGCACAGAAGGCGCTCGTGCTCGGCGCCTTCAGCGCTTACCGCAAATCGCCGCTCGACCGTGGCTACAGCATCAAGACCGTGGTGCAGTACCTGCGCACGCTGACGAAGACGCCGATCTTGACCGGCCTGCCGTTTGGCCACGTGCAGCCGAAGGTGAGCTTGCCCGTGGGCGCGCGTGTCACGCTGGTGGTCCAGGGACGGGATGTGCTGATCGGCTGGGAGCACCGGCATTCGCACCACGCGCACGGTCACGTTCACGCCTGAAGACCGCAGGCCCGGCAAAGCGCAAATCGCCACCGTACAATCGCGCGTTGCCTCGCTTTGACCCGACCACAAGCCGGTGTTCATCGCAGGCACATTGTTTTTCTGGGTTCGGCGCGCAAGCCTGCGCCGGGGTCGCGAAATAAGGGGCGGGCGGCATGCGCGGTGGGCTACAGGGGGTGTCGGTGGTGACCCATCGGCGCGTGCGGGCCAAGGTGGGCTGGATGGGCATCTTGCTCGGCGGGCTGGTCTTCGTGGCCGGCTGCGACAACAGCCCCAACCCCGAAGGCAGCGAATCGAGCAACACGCTCTTCGTCGCCTTTCAGGAACGCTCGCCGCGCCACCTCGACCCGACCGCGTCTTACGCGGTCAACGAAGTGCCGTACGTGTACTCCATCTACGAGCCGCCCTACGCCTATCACTACCTGAAGCGGCCGTACCAGCTCGTGCCCAAGTCGGCGGCCGAAATGGCCACGCCGAACTACTTCGACAAAGACGGCAAGCCGCTGCCGGCCGACGCGCCCGGTGAACTGGTGGCCGAAAGCCAGTACGACGTTCACATCAAGCAGGGCGTTCGTTACGCACCGCACCCGGCGTTTGCCAAGGACGCCAGTGGCGAGTATGAGTACCACACACTCACGGCCGCGCAGACACGCGACAAACATTCACCGCTCGATTTCGAACACACCGGCACACGCGAGCTGGTGGCCGAAGACTTCGTCTACGCGCTCAAGCGCCACGCCACGCCGCGCATCGAAACGCCGATCTATGGCATCTTCTCGGAATACGTGCTCGGGCTGAAAGACTATGGCGAGCTGATCCGCAGCGAAGACAAGAAGCTGCGCGCCGGCCTGGACCCGGCCGCGCTCGACAAGCCCTTTCTCGATTTTCGAAAGTACCCGTTGGTCGGTGCGGTCGCGCTCGACAAATACACCTACCGCGTGCGCATCAAAGGCAAGTACCCGCAGTGGAAGTACTGGATGACGCTGGCGTTCACGGCGCCCGTGCCCTGGGAGGCCGACAAGTTCTACGCCCAGCCCGGCATGGCGAAGAACAGCCTCACGCTCGATGTGTGGCCGGTGGGTACCGGCCCGTTCATGGCGGTCGAGTACCAGGCCGACCGGCGCCACGTGCTGGTGCGCAACCCGAACTACCATGGGGCCACCTACCCGTGTGAAGGCATGCCCGGCGACAAGGAAGCGGGGCTGCTCGACGACTGCGGCAAGGCGCTGCCTTTCCTCGACAAGCTGGTCTTCAACGTCGAGCGCGACAAGACCCCGCTGCGTTCGAAGTTCACGCAAGGTTTTCTCGACGTTCCGGAGATCGAGCGCAACGACTGGGGCCCCGACTTCCTGGCCGACGCCAACGATTCCGACGAAGTGAAGAAGAAGTTCGAAGAGCGTGGCATGCGCTTTCCGAAGAGCATCGAGCCGCAGAACTGGTATCTCGGCTTCAACTGGCTCGACCCGGTGGTGGGGCAGGGCGACACACCCGAACAGCAGGTCAAGAACCGCAAGCTGCGGCACGCGCTGAGCATCGCGATCGACTGGGAAGAAGGCTACGGCCGCGTCTTCACCCAGAAGGCCGGCGAAGTGGCGCAGGGTCCGCTGCCGGGGGGCATGTTCGGCTCGCGCCACGGCACGCCCGGCGACATGAACCCGGTCACGCACAAGCTGGTGGGTGGCAAGGTGGTGCGGCGCTCGATCGAAGAAGCCAAGGCCTTGCTTGCCGAGGCCGGTTACCCCGACGGGCGTGACCTGAAAACCGGCAAACCGCTGGTCCTGAACTACGACTACCAGCGTGTGCCCACGCCCGAGTACAAAGCCGAGCTCGACTGGATGGTCAAGCAGTTCGCCAAGCTGAACGTGCAGCTCGAGATTCGCGCCACCGACTACAACCAGTTCCAGGAGAAGATGCTCAAGGGCAAGCAGCAGATCTTCTGGTGGGGCTGGTTTGCCGACTACCCCGACGCCGAAAACTTCCTGTTCCTGCTCTATGGGCCGAATGCAAAAGCGAAGGTTGAAGGCGAGAACGCGGCCAATTACCTGAACCCGGAATACGACAGGCTCTACAAAAAGCTGGCCTTGCTGGAAGATGGCCCGGCCAAGCAGAAGCTGATCGACGAAATGGTCGACATCTTGCGCAACGACGCGCCCTGGGCCTGGGGATACTTCCCCTACTCTGCCGGGGCGTACCAGAAGTGGCTGCCGAACGGCAAATACGGCCTGTTCACCAACGACCGAGCCTTGTATTACCGCATCGACGCGCCCATGCGCACGCGACTGCAGGCCGAATGGAACCGGCCGCACTACTGGCCGATGCTGCTGCTGGCGGCCGCCACGCTCTTGCTCGCCTGGATCGGGTGGCGCGCCTACCGTGCCCGCGAACGGGCGATCGGCCGCGCCGCGGCGGTGGCGCTCGAGCCGGTTGTCGTGAAGCCCTGAGCCATGTGGAACTACCTCATCCGCCGCAGCTTCTACGGCGTGCTGGTCTTGCTCGGGGTGAATCTGTTCACCTTCATGCTCTTCTTCACCGTCAACACGCCCGACGACATGGCGCGCCTGAACATCGGCGGCAAGCGCGTGACGCAAGAGCAGATCGTGAAGTGGAAGGTGGAGCGTGGCTACGACAAGCCGCTCTACTGGAACCGTGCGGCCGAAGGCACGAAGCAGTTGACCGAGACGGTGTTCTGGGACCGCTCGGTCTCACTGCTCGCGCTTGACTTCGGCCGGTCCGATTCGACCAGCGCCACCGACATCGGCCACGAGATCAAGACCCGCATGGGCGTGAGCTTGCAGCTCGCGGTACCGCTGTTTCTGCTGCAGATCGTGGTCAGCGTGGCTTTCGCCTTGCTGCTGGTGTTCTTCAAACACTCGCGCATCGACTTCTGGGGCGTAGTGACTTGCGTGTTGATGTTGTCGATCAGCGCGCTGTTCTACATCATCGTCGGCCAGTATCTGTTCTCGCGCGTGTTCCACCTGGTGCCGATCTCGGGTTTCGAATCGGGCCTGGACGCCGTGCGCTTCCTGATCCTCCCGGTCATTCTTTCGCTGCTCTCGCGCCTGGGCAGCGAAGGCCGCCTGTACCGCGCGATGTTCCTCGAAGAACTGGGGCGCGACTACGTGCGCACCGCACGCGCCAAGGGTTTGAGCGAGCCCAAAGTGCTGTTCAGCCACGTGCTGCGCAACGCACTGATTCCGATCCTGACGAGCGCCGGGAGCTATTTGCCCTTCGTGTTTCTCGGCAGCCTGGTGTTCGAGAGTTTCTTCGGCATACCCGGGTTGGGCGCCTACGTGATCGAAGCGATCACGGGCCAAGACTTCGCGATCGTGCGTTCGATGGTGTTCGTGGGCTCGCTGATCTACATCGCAAGCTACGTCGTGATCGATGTGGCCTACACCTGGGTCGACCCTAGAGTGCGCCTCGCATGAGCCAATTTCACGGAACCTGCGCATGATGCCGAAGATCGTCGTCCTCTGGTCCGATGGGGTCGTGATCGCCTCGCTGCTGCTGTTGCTGCTCTACGCATTTCGCGTGCGTGGCAGCAAGAACCTGCGCGCCACCTGGGCGCAGGTGGCGCGCGACCCGGCTGCGCTGTGCTCGGCCGTGGTGCTGGTGTTGTTCTTCGCGGTGGCCGTGCTCGACAGCCTGCATTTCCGGCGTGCGCTGAGTGACGTGCCAGCGGCCGGGGCGCAGCAGCACCAGGCCTACGCCACCCGCACCGAGTCATTGCTCGACGTGCTGCTGGCGCGCCAACTGGCCGGGCGCGAGACCTCGTATTCCGCGCCGCTGGCGATGCGTGCCTTCACGAAAGACACGGTCGAAGTGGCCGGAACCAGCGAGCGCATCTACCCGCGGCTGCTGTACGGCGGCGCGAGCCTGCGCGACGACAGCGATTGGGCCGCCGATGTGCTGCAGCGCAGCCTGCTCGGGCTGGGGCTGGGCGTGGTGCTCGCACTCGTGATCGCCGCGAGCGCTGCCCTCGTTCTGGCCCGCGCACGTGCCGAGCGGTTTGCATCGGCCTGGCGTGCCATTGCGCGCAACCAGACCGACCTGCCGCTGCGTGCCGCACTGCTCACCGTGCTGGCGCTGTGCGTGGTCTTTGGCCCGCTGTTTTCACTGGCGCAGAACTACCACGTGTTCGGCAGCGACCGCACCGGCAACGACGTGTTCTACCAGGCGCTCAAGAGCATCCGCACCGCGTTCGTGATCGGCACGCTCTCGACCGTTGCCACGCTGCCGCTCGCCGTGGGCCTGGGCATTCTGGCGGGTTACCTGCGCGGCTGGGTCGACGAAGTGGTGCAGTACCTCTACACGCTGCTGTCGTCGATTCCGAACGTGCTGCTGATCGCCGCGTGCGTGTTGATGATGCAGGTCTTCATCGACACCCACCCCGACCTGTTCGAGACCGGTGCCGAGCGCGCCGACGTGCGCCTGTTCCTGCTCTGCGTGATCCTCGGGCTGACCGGCTGGGCCACGCTGTGCCGGCTGCTGCGCGCCGAGACCATGAAACTCTGCGCGCTCGACTACGTTCAGGCGGCCAACGCCTTCGGTGTGCGCACGGGCCAGATCATGCGCAAGCACATCTTCCCGAACGTGGTGCACCTGATCATCATCACGACGGTGCTCGACTTCTCGGCGCTGATTCTTTACGAAGCGGTGCTGTCGTACGTGGGCGTCGGTGTCGACCCGTCGATGAACAGCTTCGGCGGCATGATCAACCTCGCGCGCACCGAGATGAGCCGCGACCCGCTGGTGTGGTGGTCGTTCGCGGCGGCGTTCACCTTCATGGTCACGCTCGTGCTCGCGGCCAACCTGTTTGCGGACGGCGTTCGTGATGCTTTCGACCCGCGCGCGCGCAGCTTCAGGCCACGTTTGCGCAAGGGGGCGGTGGCATGACGGCCGACGTGCTGCAGGTCGAGGGCCTGAAGGTTGCGCTCGACGCCGATGCCGGATTGGTGAAAGCGATCGAC
Source organism: Burkholderiales bacterium (assembly GCA_039930465.1). Classification (GTDB taxonomy): domain Bacteria; phylum Pseudomonadota; class Gammaproteobacteria; order Burkholderiales; family Burkholderiaceae_C; genus LMDS01. Next base: position 49,292 of record JBDTTU010000004.1, on the reverse strand, counting down.
GGCCTGAGCCTGTCGATCCGGCGCGGCGAAACCTTTGCGCTGGTCGGCGAGTCGGGCTGCGGCAAGAGCATGACGGCGCTGGCGCTGATGCGCCTGCTGCCCGACAGCGGCAGCATCACGCACGGCAGCGTTGTGCTCGAAGGCGACGACGTGCTGGCGCTGCCCGAGTCGAGCATGCGCTCGGTGCGCGGCGGGCGCATCGGCATGATCTTCCAGGAGCCGGCAACGAGCCTGAACCCGGTGATGCGCGTCGGCGAGCAGATCGTCGAAGCGATTGAAGCGCACACGCCGCTGCGCGGTGCGGCGGCACGCGCCAAGGCGATCGAGTGGATGGGCAAGGTCGGAATTCCAGAGCCCGAGCGCCGCATCGACGAGTACCCGTTCCGCTTGTCAGGTGGCCAGAAGCAGCGCGTGATGATCGCGCTGACGCTCGCCTCGGAACCCGACTTCCTGATCGCCGACGAGCCGACCACGGCGCTCGACGTGACGATCCAGGCGCAGATCCTCGATCTGCTGCGCCAGTTGCAGAAAGAGCAGGGCATGGGTCTGCTGCTGATCACACACGACCTGGCCGTGGTTTCGGGCATAGCGCACCGCGTGGCGCTGATGTACGCGGGCCAGATCATCGAAGTGGCCGAGGCGGCCGAGTTCTTCGCAGCGCCGAAACACCCTTACGCGCGTTTGTTGCTGCGTGCCTTGCCCGACACCTCGAAGCGTGGCGATGCGCTCGCAGCGATCCCTGGCACCGTGCCGCCGCTGTGGCAAGACTTCGCCGGCTGCCGCTTCGCGCCGCGCTGCGATCGTGTCTTCGACGCCTGCCACGGCACCCGCCCTGAACTGGTCGAGCTGCCCCAGCGCAGCGTGCGTTGCCTGCTCTACCGTGACGCAGCGGCCGCGAGCGCGGTACCCGCCGAGCCGGCCCCGGCCTTGCGCTTCGAAGCGCCGCGCGCTGCGCCGCCCGAAGGCGAGGCCCTGCTTGACGTGCGCGAACTCAGCGTGCGCTTTCCCATTCGCAGCGGGCTGCTGCAGCGCAGCCACGGCTCGTTCGCCGCCGTCGACAACATCTCTTTTTCGATCCGTGCCGGCGAGACGCTGGCGCTCGTGGGCGAATCAGGCTGTGGCAAGACGACCACCGGCAAAGCCATCGTGCAGTTGCTGCGCGGCCACGCCACGATCAGCGGCGAAGCGCTGCTGGGCGGGCAAGACCTTTTCGGTTTGAGTGGTGGCGCGCTGCGCCTGGCGCGCCGATCGATCCAGATCATCTTTCAAGACCCGTTCGCGTCGCTGAACCCGCGGGTGCGTGTGTTCGACATCCTCGAAGAGGGGCTGCTTGCGCTGCGGCCCGAACTCGACGCACCGGCGCGGCGCAAGAACCTGGAGCGGCTGCTCGACCAGGTCGGCCTGCGGCGCGACGCACTCGAGCGCTACCCGCACGAGTTCTCGGGCGGCCAGCGCCAGCGCATCGCGATAGCGCGGGCCTTGGCCGTGCAGCCGCGGCTGATCGTGTGCGACGAACCAACCTCGGCGCTCGACGTCTCGGTGCAGGCGCAGATCCTGAACCTGCTGCGCGAGCTGCAGCGCGACACCGGTGTGGCCTATCTCTTCATCACGCACAACATCGGTGTGGTGGGTTATCTCGCCGATCACATCGCTGTGATGAACCGTGGCCGCATCGAAGAGGCGGGGCCGGCGACGACGGTTTTGGAGCGGCCACAGGCCGACTTCACTCGGGTGCTGCTGGCAGCGGTGCCCCGGATCGGCACAGTCGCCGCACCCTGACTGCAGGGTGGCGTTACAGATGGCACCGCGCCCTGTTGTTGACACCCAACGACGTTTGTAAACCGGCTTAAGTAGATGCCCGGAGGCAGCCATCGGGCGCATGTGGCAGGGCCGCGCTTCGGTTCCCGCCCTTCGCCCGCAAACCCGCATGGAATATGGGTTTGCGCAAGATTGTCAGCGCTTGAGTGAAGCTCCGCAGGCACGCGTTTTGACAACATCAGGGATACCCTTAGGCGGCTTCGCCAGAGGGTTCAGTGACAATTCATTTACATGTCTTAGCAGACGAATCATGACCTGCTTACAAAGCTGGTATGTGACTTGCTGCGGGACTTGGGCTTTCGATCAACTTTTCCTATCAGGAGTCCCCGATGCTCAAGAGAACAATGCTGGCCAAGAGCCTGCTGCTCGCATTCAGCGGTACCGTGGTTGTGTCAGGGGGCACGGCGTTTGCCCAGACGACGCCGACACCCACTGGAGAACTGCAACGCGTTGAAGTCACGGGCTCGCGGATCAAGCGTATCGATGCCGAGACCGCTTCACCCGTTCAGGTGATCACGCGTGACCAGATCGATCGGTCCGGCGCCAAGTCGGTCAGCGAGTTGCTCACCAGCGTTCCCGCGAGCAATACCGGGTCCTTCAACGAAAACGCGGTGGCGAGCTTCACACCAGGCGCGGGCGGCGTTTCCCTGCGCGGGCTGGGCGCCCAGGCCACCCTCATCCTGATCAATGGCCGGCGTGTTGCACCTTTCGGCTTCGCGTCGGGCGGGCAAACGACTTTCGTCGACGTTAATTCGATCCCGATCGAAGTGATCGAGCGGGTCGAGATCCTGCTGGATGGTGCGTCGGCAATCTACGGCTCCGACGCCATTGGCGGTGTCGTTAACCTCATCCTTCGCCGCGACTATGCCGGCGTCCAGATTTCGGGAGACCTCGGCACGTCGTCAGAAAGCGACGCCAACCGGCGCACCATCAGCCTTACCGCCGGCAAAGGTTCGATGGCAAGCGACGGCTACAACATTTTCGCCAACCTTTCTCACACCGGTCAAGACTCGGTGAGCGCGAACCGACGTGAGCTGACGCAGAGCGCTGACTTCAGGCGGTACGGCTTGCTGGATCTTCGGTCAAGTTACGCGTACCCCGGCAATCTGTACGTGCCTACTGGTGCAACCGGCGGCGCTTTCATTGCGCCGGTGGCAGGCTGCACGCCGCTCAACGAGCCGGGCGCCGCTACGAATGGCCGTTGTATCTATCAGGCCACGGATCACCAGGACGTCATCGCCAAGACTTCACGCGACAGCTTGTTCGTTGCCGGGACGGTCGACCTGGGTCGCGGCTTCGAGTTGTTCAGCGACGCGGTTATTAGTCGGACCAAATACGCTGCCGAGAGCCCGTCTTACTCGTCCAGTACCTACTACAGCACCGGAACACTCAACAACACCTATATCGTTTTGCCGGTTGGCCACCCCAACAACCCTTCGGCAACGGACGAAGTCGGGATTCGTTATCGGTTCGCAGACGTGCCGCACATGACGGAAGTGCAGTCGGACACGCAGCGCGCCGTGTTCGGCGTTCGCAATCGCGACTTCGCCGGGTGGGATGTTGAAAGCGGCTTCCTCTATTCGCACTCGAACACGAAAGTCATCACCACCGGACTGCTCAATGACTCCGTGTTATTCGACGGAGTGCTCGACCCCGACACCGGGAAGGCGCGCAACACTTTCACGTTCGGCAACCCGGCGGCGAACGACGCCGGCCTGATGGGGCGCCTGTATCCCACGCTGCGCGACACGGGCACAACGTCGACCAGCTCGCTCGATGCGCGTGGGTCCCGGGAGTTGTTTCAGCTGCCTGCCGGTCCGCTGCAAGTGGCGCTTGGCGCCGAGGTACGTCGCGAAAAATACCTAAGCACCCCCGACCCGTTGACTGCTTCCGGCGCGTTGAGTGTGCTGGGTGCATCGTCGTCGGAAGGCTCGCGGACTATCAGCGCGCTCTATGCCGAGTTGTCTGTTCCTATCTTGAAGAACCTCGAAGCATCGATTGCCGGCCGCTATGACCACTACAGCGACTTTGGCAGCACCACCAACCCGAAATTCGGGCTGAAGTACAAGGTACTGCCGAACCTTGCGTTGCGCGCGACCTACGCCGAGGGATTCCGCGCTCCTGCCATCACTGAAACCACACAAACGCCCTCGAGCGGCTTCTACAGCGGCATACGAGACCCGCAGCTGTGCCCGACGCCCGACCCCGCGAATGCAAATTGCGATCTGTCGCTGCAAACCTTCTTCGGCTCCAACCCGAACCTGAAGCCGGAGCGCTCGAAGAGCATGACGGCCGGTATCGTGTTTGATCCAACCGACGACCTGTCGATTGCACTGGATTTCTACAAGATCAAACGCCGCAACGAGATCGCCGGCATCGATCCCGACTATCTGCTTGCCCATGAGGCGGATTACCCTGGCTACGTGGTGCGCAAGGCCGACGGCACGATCGACTATCTGAACCTGCAGTACACGAACCTCGGTTCGACCCGCATCTGGGGCTTCGATATCGATATCAAGGGCCGCTTCAACCTCGGCGAGCTTGGCAAGCTCACCGTCAACGCGGCCTACGACCAACTGCCGCATTACTACGTCGCGAATGTGAAAGACGCGCCGGAGCTTGATTACGCTGGCACGTACCAACAGCCAAAGGAGCGTTGGAAGCTCGGCTTTGCCCTGGACCGTGGTCCGTGGGCTGCCAACCTGACGTTCAACTACACGGGTGGTTTTCTGCGCGCGTTCACGCCTTCTGACTTGAGCTGCCCTTACGACGAGGCGGGAACGAACCGTCCGGAGCTGTGCTCAGTGAAATCCTGGCTGACGACCGATGTCTACCTCGGCTACAAGGGCTTCAAGAACTGGGATCTGGGCTTGACGATTAGGAATCTGACGAACCGCGCGGCACCGCTGGACGAACGGCAAGTGACCCGCTACACGGCCTTCAATTCACAGTTCCACAACCAGTTGGGTCGCTACGTGACGGTGGGTGCCAAATACACCTTCTGAGTATTTCTTCACGTTCGATGCATTGCCCGGCCGCGTCTTCTGACGCGGCCTTTTTCCTTTCTGATCCTAGTCTTCTACCCAATGGAAAACCTTCGTACTCTCAGCACGCTGGTCTTCACCAGTCTGCTGCTTTTCGTCTTTGGCGCTCAGGCTGCCGATGCCACGCCCGCACCACTGCTGCCAGTGAGCGATTTCGCCAAACGGCCAAAGCTCGCATCGATTCAGTTCTCGCCCAACGGCAAGTTGTTTGCCGCCTTGCAGGAATTCGAAGGCCGTCTGAACCTGGTCGTCGGCGATATGGAGCAAAGCAAACTCACCCGCATCACCAGCTTCACGACCTACGACGTCGGTTCGTACCAGTGGATCAGCAGCACCCGGCTTGTGATGAGCCTGTTCGACGCGAAGAAAGGCTTGGCCGAGCAGCGCGGCGGCGGTTTGTTTGCCCTGAATGCAGATGGCTCGCAGCCCAAGGAGTTGTCGCCGACGAACGAGGCTTGCCAGGCGCGCAGCCAGATCTGCCGGCAAATCAGGTTCGTGCGGCGTATTGCTGGCAGCGAAGACGAGATCATCGCGTCGGCCAACGAACGCGACATGCGCACCGAAGACCTGTACCGGCTGAATACACGGACCGGGCGCAAGACTTTGTTGACCTCCGAAAATCCGGGAAGCGTCCAGACCTGGGTGCTCGACCAGAACGACGTGCCGCGCGCGGCGGTTTCGGCCAATGGCAAGGCGCGCACCGAGACGTTTTGGTTTCGCGATGGCGCGACCACACCTTGGCGCAAGATCAGCGTGGCCCAAGGCGAGAGCGGGCGCCTGCAGCCAGCCGCGTTCGACGCCGATGGCTCGCTGCTGGTCTACTCCAATCTGGAGTCCGACAAGTACAGGCTGTACGAGTTCGACGCGGTGGCGGGCAAGACCAGCAAGCTGGTGCTCGAACACCCGCTGGTCGATCTCGACACCGGAACCCTGATCACGCGGCTCTCGGACCACCGGATTGTCGGCATGTACGTTGATGCCGACAAGCCGGAGTTCGTCTGGTTCGACGAGACCTTCGCCAAGCTACAGAAGCTGATGGACGCCAGCCTCCCGAAAGGAAACACGAACCAAATCCGCCTGCTCGACGATGGCAAAGTTGCGATCTTTTCGCGGGCCGACCGTGACCCCGGCCAGTACTACCTTTACGATCCTAAAGGCGCCCGGCTCGAAGAGGTGCTGCGCCCGCAAGACTGGATCAAGCCCGAGCAGATGGCCGCGACCCAGGTGTTGCGCTACAAGGCACGCGACGGCCTAGAGATTCCGGGTTACCTCACGCTGCCCCAGGGGCGACCCCCCGCCAAGCTGCCGCTCGTCGCCTGGATTCACGGCGGCCCCTGGGCGCGTGACCATTGGGGCTACGACCCGGACGTGCAATTCTTGGCGAACCGCGGCTACGCAGTGTTTCAGCCCAACTACCGCGGCTCTACCGGCTTCGGCAGCAAACACTACACATCGAGCTTCAAGCAGCTTGGCCAGCGTATGCAGGACGACATCACCGACGGTGTGCGTTACCTGATCGCACAAGGCACGGTCGACAAGGACCGCGTGTGCATCGGCGGCGGCAGTTATGGCGGCTACGCCACGATGATGGGCCTGGTGAAAGAGCCCGACATGTTCAAGTGCGGCATCGACGAGGCCGGCGTCGTCGACTTGATCTGGTGGCAGGAACTGGGCTACACCGATTTCAATCAGTCGAATCCGGCCGAGGCCGAGGCTTTCCTCAAAGTCGCGCTGGGAGACGTGACGACCGACCGAGTGATGCTCGAAAAGTATTCCCCACGTCTGCATGCCAGCGAAATCAAGGCTCCTGTTCTGATCGTGCATGCCGTGCGTGATCAGCGTGTGCCGATCGCCCACGCCGAAGGCATGCGCGACGCACTGAAGGCGGCTGGCAAGACCTACGAATGGGTCGTTTATGCCGATGAAGCGCACGGTTTTGCGAAGACGGAGAACCGCATCGACCGCTACCGAGGCGTTCTTGCGCAAGTACCTGGAGCCCTGAACCTGGCGCAGGTCAGGGTGTTGGCGTTGCGCGTTTTGGACTAAGAGCGCGCCGAAGAACACTGAACACCAACTCCTTGCCGCGCAGAAGCGCCGCTGCTGGCTGGTTGTTCAATCCGCTGGGCGACTTCTCTCCTCGCAAGTGTGTTGCGTGCCGGTGTGCCCCGGATCGAGAGGGCCACCACCCCCTGATCGCAGGGCTCTATTACAGACGGTGTGGTGCCTTGTTGCTGACAGCCAACGACTTGTATCGTGCGACTTAAGTAGATGCCCGGATAAGAGCCCGCATTGCTCAAAAAAAAGCGACAGCACGCCGGCTGCCCATCGCCCGCAGACCCGCAAGGAATATGCGTTTGGGTGGGCAACACGGGTCGTGATCGGAGGCACCGGAACCCGACTTGCGAAAACACCGAGGGATACCCTTAGGCGGTACCACGACAGGGTTCAGTGACAATTCATTTACATGTCTTGGCAGACAAATCATGACCCGCTTACAAAGCTGGTATGTGACTTGCTGCGGGACTGGTCTTTCGATCAACCTTCAGTGAATTTCCTAGGAGATCCCATGTTCAGAAAAACACTTGTGGTGAGAGCACTAACGATTGCCTTCAGCGCCGCGGCGATGACGGCGGTGATCGCTCCCTCTGCTTACGCGCAGTCAAACGCGACGGGAACGGTATTTGGAACCGTGCCAGCCGGCGCGGGTGACAGTGTTGTCATCGAGAGTCTGGCGACGAATGCCAAGCGCACTGCGACCCCGGACGCGAGCGGCAAGTTTCAGGCGACATCGTTGCCCCCAGGCGCGTACAAGGTGCAGCTGCTGAAGGGCCAGACCGTCGTTTCTTCGACGCAAATCGAAGTGCTCCTCGGCCAGGGCGTCGAAGCGGTGTTTGCCGCCGCTTCGGGCACGCAAGTTTTGGAGACCGTGCAAGTGGTCGGCGCTCGTTCGGTGATCGACGTGTCGTCTACCAACGGCGGTTCGACCTTTACTTCCAAGGAACTCTCCGTCCTCCCCGTGGCCCAGAACATCACGGCGATCATGCAGTTGGCGGCCGATGTAGTGAAGGCCGACCCGCGGTACGCGGGTGGCGCAAGCGTTGGCGGCGGGGCACCGTCGGAGAACTCGTACTACATCAACGGCTTCCCGGTCACGAACCCGCTGACGCAGCTCGGCTCGATGGAGCTGCCCTACGGTGCCATCCAGCAAGCGCAGATCCTGACCGGCGGATTCGGCGCCGAGTTCGGCCGCTCCACCGGCGGGGTGGTCAGCATCACGACCAAGAGCGGATCGAACGAATTCAAAGGCGGCGTGAGCTACAGCATCGCGCCCAATTCGCTGCGCTCCAAAGAAAAGAACATCTACTACGACTCGGGCGCAAACCCCGGCACGGACGGCACGATCTACAAGTACAACCGCGACAACTCGTCGACCGAGACCATGCTCGGCGCCTACGTCGGTGGCCCGATCATCAAGGACAAGCTGTTCTTCTTCTTTGCCGGGGATCAGACTACCACTCGAAGTTCTGGCAATTCGACCGACCCGAATGACTTGTTGGGCAACATCGAGTCCTCGACCAAGGGCTCAAATGGCTGGACGGATGCGAAAGACGTTAACCAACGCTATATCGCAAAAATCGACTGGAACATCACCGACAGCCACCGTCTCGAATACACGGGGATTGGGGACAACTGGAAGACCGACGCGACGTACTACGGCTTCGACTACGCGACCCAGTCGCGATTCGGCGGCCCGGTCTACACCGCGCACTACGAGAACCAGGGCGGCCTAACGCCCCGCGTTGGCGGCACGGCCAACATGCTCAAGTACACGGGCAATCTGACCAACGACCTCACCTTGACTGCGCTGTACGGCGAGATGTCGTCCAAGCACAAGCAGACCTACAACCCTGATCTGGGCGGGTCTATCCCCGGGGTCATCTTCCTGTCGGGCGACGCCTCCAAGGCGCCTGGCGTGGACTACGGTACGTCGCAACCGCTATCTGGGCAGAACCTGAACGCCGCAGGCGGCCAGGACAAGACCAAGTCTTATCGGCTCGACATCGAATACGCGCTGGGCAATCACACGTTGCGTGCCGGTCTCGACGAGAACAAGCTGACGTCCGGTGACGCTGGTGTGGTATCTGCCGGAGGCAGCGTCTACAGCTACAGAAATACCAACGACCCAAATTGTTTGGCCGCCACCGGATGTCCACGCCAATTTGGGCCGTACACGTACGTCGTTAATGATGGCAGCGGCCCGATCGCCGCCGCTGGGTACTACGTGCGCCAGCGCACCTTCAGCAGCATCACCAATGCACGTTCAGACCAGTCGGCCCAGTACATCGAAGACCGCTGGCAGGCCACCAAGGACCTGCTGGTCACGCTCGGCCTGCGCAACGAGAGCTTCAAGGGATTTAACCAAGACAACGAGGTCTACATTCAATCGAAGAACTTCGTCAGCCCGCGCATTGGCGCAGCATGGGATGTCAAGGGCGACTCCTCTTTGAAGGTGTTTGGCAACCTTGGCCGCTACAGCATCCAGACGCCGACGCACGTGGCCGTTCGCGGTGCGGGCAGTTCCACACTGGTCGACCAGTTCTTCACCTACACGGGTGTGGACGCCAACGGTGTGCCGACCGGCCTGAAGCCGTTGACCGCGGCGCCGTTCTCGCCTGACAACGAAACTGGGCTGCCGAAGGATCCATATAGCGTTGCGGCCGTCAACCCGAAACCGAGCTACCAGGATGAGTTGATCCTCGGAATCGAAAAGGCCTTGACGCCGAAGTTCACGGTCGGCGCCAAGATGACTTATCGCAAGCTCGGGGCGACGCTCGACGACGATTGCGACGAAGCGCCGTTCGACAAGTACGCCGATGACCATGGCATCGACCGCAGCAACTACGCGTTCAACTGCCTGCAGTTCAATCCGGGCCGGAGCAACAAGTTCCTGGTCGACTACGCGGGGAACAAGACCTACACGCCGGTGACGCTGTCGGCAGCGGAAATGGGCTACGAATCGAACAAGCCGAAGCGCACCTTCCTGGCGCTGGACTTCTTCGTTGAGCACCCTTTCAGCGACGGCTGGTACGGCAAGGTCGCCTACACCTGGTCGCAGAACAAGGGCAACACCGAAGGCCAGACGAAGTCCGACAATGGTCAGACCGACGTGTCGGCAACTTCCAGCTGGGACTACCCGGTGATCATGGAGAACACCAAGGGCTTCCTGCCCAGCGACAGAACCCACCAGATCAAGGCCATCGGCTATATGCAGTTCACGCCCGAGTGGGGCGTCGGCGGCAATTTCGCAGCGTCTTCGGGTCGACCCAAGAACTGCAATGGCAACTACGGTGGCACCGATCCCAACGGCGATCCAGGGTACGGCTCGATCTTCTTCTACTGCAGCTTCGACGGTGGTGCGACTGTCGTGCAGACGCCGCGCGGCTCGCAAGGCCGTTTGCCGTGGAACCTCACGCTCGATGTCAATGCGGTTTACCAGCCAACGTTTGTCAAGGGCCTGAAACTGCGTGTCGACGTCTTCAACTTGTTCAACCGGCAATCGGCTTTGGCGATCCGCGAGACGCATGAGCCGACCGGAGACTCGAGTTCGGTTCTCTCAACCTACGGCAGTGTGATCAGCTACAGCGCGCCTCGCTACGTGAAGTTGAGTGCGTCGTATGACTTCTAATTAGAGGGCGCTCACAATTTCAAGCGGGCCCGCAAAGGCATTTTTGCGGGCCCGCTTGTTTGCGGGTTGCCCGGGCGAGCGCGTCGCTGTAGCGCCCGATGCAGAGGTCATGTGACGGGAGCGTCACCATGATCTCCCGCTCGCACTGCGATTTTCTGATTGCCTAGCGCTAAGGAACAACCTGTGCGCATGGCTAGAATGCTGCCCTGTACAAGGATGCACCCAGCCAGGGGCTGTCGCTTCGGACCGGCCACAAGCCGCGAAGAGCCGAGTTCCGCTGTTGACGTCTACTTGCCAACCCTCTGGAGATCCCAGACATGAATTTTTCCCAGCGACAAGCTGACCCACGCCGGCATCTGGTGGGCATCACGTTTGTCATCCTGTTCCACGCGTTCATCGTGTACGCGCTGGTGACGGGTCTAGCGAAGAAGGTGGTTGATGTGGTGCGCGCACCCATCGAGACCAAAGTCATCGAAGAGATCAAGAAGCCGCCGCCGCCGCCCGAGATCGTGCTGCCGCCACCCCCCAAGCTCGAAGCGCCTCCGCCGCCGTACATTCCCCCGCCGGAAGTTCAGATCGCAGCGCCGCCGCCGCCACAGCCGACCATCTCGGTGGCCCCGTCGCCGACGCCTCCGCCGCCGACGGTGATGACACCTACACCGCCGGTTGTTGCCGTCGCCCCGGCTCCGCCCGCGCCGCGTCCCACGACGCTGAGCATCGGTGTAGCTTGTTCCAAGCAGGTTCAGCCGACGATGCCCGCGAGGGCGATGCGCGAGGGCATCACCGGTTCGGTGAAAGCACGTGCCACCATCAAAGGTGGCAAGGTGATTGCTGTCGAGATCATCTCGTCCCAGCCGCGTGGCGTCTTCGATGCCGCAGTGCGCAGCGCCATGATGCAGTACGGTTGCCAGACCGGCGAAGAAGAAGTCAAGGCCGAGCAGGCGTTCGACTTCAAGCTGGAATAGCCCCGCGCGCGGCCCGTCGCCTGGTTCAGGTGGCGTGCTGCGCGCGCTGGGCGCGATGCATGCCCACCTAACAACGACAGTCCTTACCCGTTTATGTCAGGAGTTTCCAAAATGATTACCCATTCCCTCATCAAGCGCTCGTACACGATGCTTGCCGGATTCGCACTGGCCACCAGCCTGCTCGGCCTCCCGCAGATCACTGCCGCACAGGCTTCGGCGCCAGCGGAAGCGCCCGCCGCAGCCTCGGCTCCTGTCGTCGTTGCCGCGGCGCCGGTGCCGATCGTCAACGCAACCACGACCAAGGAAACCGTCGACAACCCCTACGGCCTGAGTGCGCTGTGGGCCCAGGGCGACTTCGTTGCCCGGGGTGTGCTCGTGCTGCTGGTGTTGATGAGCATGGGCAGCTGGTACATCATGATCACCAAGCTCTACGAGAGCATGAAGATCAGTGGCGAGGCCAAGGCCGCGCGCAAAGGCTTCTTCAAGTCCTCCAGCCTCAACGATGCCGTCAAGACCCTGAAGGAAGGCAGCGCCTTCCGCTTCATCGCCGAAAGCGGCATCCACGCCGGTGACCACCACGAAGGCGCGCTCACTGACAACATCGACCGTAACACCTGGGTCACGATGGGCGTGCAACGCAGCCTCGACGACGTGCAGAGCCGCCTGCAAGACGGCTTGGCGTTCCTTGCCACTGTTGGCTCCACTGCGCCGTTCGTCGGCCTGTTCGGCACCGTCTGGGGCATCTACCACGCGCTCACCGCGATCGGCATCGCCGGCCAGGCATCGATCGACAAGGTTGCCGGCCCGGTGGGTGAAGCGCTCATCATGACCGCCATCGGCCTGGCCGTGGCCGTGCCCGCGGTGCTGGGCTACAACTGGCTCGTGCGCCGCAACAAGGTGACGATGGAATCGGTGCGCAGCTTCGGTGCCGACCTGCACGGCATCCTGATGGGTGCCAAGCTCAGCAACACACGTTGAGCCCGAACGCCACCCTCTCAGGAGACCCCGCATGGGAATGAACATCGGCTCCGGTGGCGACGAAGACGAAGTCGTCTCCGCCATCAACACCACGCCGCTGGTCGACGTGATGCTGGTGCTGCTCATCATCTTCCTGATCACGATTCCCGTGGTCACGCAGAGCATCGCGATGAGCCTGCCCAAAGAGACCAACATCGCACGCCAGACCAAACCCGAGAACATCGAGATCTCGGTCAACAAGGACGGCGATGTGTTCTGGAACGCACAACCGGTGGCCGACAGCGAGGCGCTGTTCCAGCGCCTGAAGAAGATCGCCGTGCTCAGCCCGCAGCCCGAGGTCCACATTCGCGGTGACGAGAAGAGCCGCTACGAATCGATCGGTCGGGTCGTGTTCGCGTGCCAACGCGCTTCGATCCTGAAGATCAGCTTCGTGACCGAACCACCGCCAAAGGGTTGAGGAAAGAACACCATGGGAATGAACATCGGCTCGGGCAGCTCGGGCGAACCTGAAGTGATGATGGACATCAACACCACGCCGCTGATTGACGTGATGCTGGTGCTGATCATCATGCTCATCATCACCATCCCGATCCAGCTGCATGCGGTCAACCTGAACATGCCGGCCGGCAACCCGCCGCCGCCACTCAAGGAGCCGGTGGTCGTCACGATCGACATCGACTTCGACGGCACCATTCTCTGGAACGGCGAGGCGCTGCCCACGCGCAACGATTTGCAGGCCAAGCTGAGCCAGGCTGCGGCCTTGCCCGATCAGCCCGAAGTGCATGTGCGCCCCAACAAGCTCGTCGAATACAAGTATGTGGCCGAAGTGCTGGCAGAGAGCCAGCGCCTGGGCGTGACCAAGCTCGGCATGGTCGGTAACGAGCAGTTCGTGAAATGAAGTCGAACGAGCCCATGAACAAGTACATCAAGCGTTTGTTCGCCGCGGCGGCAACGGGCCTGCTCATCGGCGCTCTGCCCCTTCAGAGTGCGGCCCAGGGTGGGCTTCGCCCCGAAGTGGGCAAACCTTTGCAGGCTGCGCAAGAGCTGGTGAAAGCGGGCAAGTACCGCGAGGCCCTGGCCAAGGTGCGTGAGGCCGACGGGGTGGGTGGCAAGACCGCCGCCGAGACCAACACGATTGAACGCATGCGGCTGGCAGCGGCCTCGGGCGCAGGTGATGCCGACACGGCAGCCCGGTCATTCGAGGCCATCAGCAGTTCCGTGGCCGGCGCCGACAAGCTGCGCATGATCGAGTCGATCGCCGGCACGTTCTACCGCGCGAAAGAGTACGCGAAGGCCATGCAGTGGTACCAGCGCTACTTCAAGGAAGGTGGCACGAGCGGCACGAACCGCACGCTGCTGATCCAGACGCAGTACCTCTCGGGCGACCTCGCCGGCGCATCCAAGGAATTGATGGCCGAGATCCAGGCCGCCGAGAAAAACGGCACCGCGCCGGCCGAAGACCGCATCAACCTGCTGATGAACGCGGCCGTCAAGCAGAAAGACATTGCGGGTGAGACTTTCGCGCTCGAGCGGCTCGTGAGTTACTACCCGAAGAAGGAGTACTGGGTCACTTTGTTGAGCCGCTTGCAGCGCAAGCCCAACTTCTCTGATCGGCTGGTGCTCGACACCTATCGTCTATCGCTGGCCACCGGCAGCATGAGCACGGCCACCGACTACATGGAACTGGCGCAGCTGACGGTCCAGGCAGGCTTTCCCGCCGAGGGCAAGAAGGTGGTCGACAAGGGCTTTGCGGCCGGAGTGCTGGGCACCGGCCCCGAGGCCGAACGCCACAAGCGTTTGCGTGATCTGGTCTTGAAGAGGCTCGACGAAGCCAAGGCAGCGCAGCCGGGCGACGAGAAACAGGCGCTGGCCGCCAAAGACGGCAATGACCTGGTCAACGTCGGCATGGCCATGGTGATCGACGGGCAGGCGGCCAAGGGTTTGCAACTGATGCAGCAAGGCATTGCCAAAGGTGGCTTGAAGCGCCCGGAAGACGCCAAGCTGCACCTGGGCATCGCCCAGATCGTGGCGGGCGAAAACGCCAAGGCGCAAGCTACTTTTAAAACGGTGTCAGGCAACGACGGCACGGCAGATCTGGCGCGCTTGTGGGCGCTCTACGCGCGGCGCGCGAAAACCTGAATTTGCGTGAAGTATTCGCGACGAGAAAACGGCGCCATCATGGCGCCGTTGTTCTTTGTGTTTCTTACTTCGGCGCCAGCCGGATCGCACCGTCGAGGCGAATCACTTCGCCATTGAGCATTTCGTTCGTGACGATCTGATGCACCAGCTTGGCGTAGTCGGCGGGTGTGCCCAGGCGGCTCGGAAACGGCACGCCGGCAGCGAGCGCGTCTTGCACTTCCTTTGGCATCGTGAACAGCATCGGGGTGCCGAAGATGCCCGGCGCGATCGTCATGTTGCGAATGCCGTTGCGCGCCAGGTCGCGCGCGATCGGCAGCGTCATGCCCACGACGCCGCCCTTCGAAGCCGAATACGCGGCCTGGCCGATCTGCCCGTCGTAGGCTGCCACGCTCGCGGTCGAGATCAGCACACCCCGCTCGCCGGTGGGCTCGGGTTCGTTCTTGCTCATCGCTTCAGCGGCGAGGCGGATCATGTTGAAGCTGCCGACCAGGTTCACCGTGATCACCTTGGCGAACATGTGCAGCGCGTGCGCGCCGTCCTTGCCGACGGTCTTCGATGCCGGCGCGATGCCGGCGCAGTTCACAAGACCCATGAGCTTGCCCATGGTCACGGCCTTGGCGACCGCGGCCTGGCCGTCGGCCTCTTGGCTCACGTCGCACTTGACGAACTGGGCATGCGCGTCGCCACCCAGTTCGGCCGCGAGCGCTTCGCCTTTGTCGACCTGCAGATCGGCGATGACCACTTTCGCGCCGTTGGCCGCCAGCATGCGCGCCGTACCTTCGCCCAGGCCCGAAGCCGCCCCGGTGACGATGAAAACCTTGCCTGCGATGTCCATGAGGGGCTCCGGATGTGCAGTGTTCAGGTCAGCGCGGCGAGCGCGCGCGCGGTGATTTCGTCGACGCTGCCGGTGCCGCTGATCTTGCGGTAGCGGGGCGCGTCGGGTGCGCCGCTCTCGGCCCACTTCGAGTAGTAGTCGACCAGCGGGCGGGTCTGGCTCTTGTAGACGGCCAGCCGGTTGCGCACTGTCTCTTCGGCATCGTCGACACGCTGGATCAGGTCTTCGCCGGTCACGTCGTCTTTGCCGCCCACTTTTGGCGGGTTGAACTTGAGGTGGTAGGAGCGACCCGAGGCCACGTGCACACGCCGGCCGCTCATGCGCTCGATGATGGCTTCGTCGGGCACGTCGATTTCAAGCACCAGGTCGAGCTTCACACCGGCGGCTTTCATCGCGTCGGCCTGCACGATGGTGCGCGGGAAACCGTCGAACAGGAAACCGTTGGCGCAGTCGGCCTGGGTGATGCGTTCCTTGACCAGGCCGATGATGATGTCGTCGCTGACGAGGCCGCCAGAGTCCATCACCTTCTTCGCGGCCACGCCGAGTGCGGTGCCGGCCTTCACCGCTGCGCGCAGCATGTCGCCGGTGGAGATCTGCGGGATGCCGAAGCGCTTGCAGATGAAGGTCGCTTGGGTGCCTTTGCCCGCGCCGGGGGCGCCCAACAGGATCAGTCTCATCGTTATCCTCGTTCTGTTTTGCTTGCGCGATGCAGGGCGCCACGATGCGACCTGTGCGAGCCTCGCAACGAGAATAACATGCACCCCGTGCGACAAGCTGACGCTGCCGCCCGCACGGCGCCAAGCCGCATCAGGCGAAGAGCGCGCGCACCCGCGCCAGGTCTTCAGGCGTATCGACGCCCGGGCCCGGTCGCAGCGCGCTCACGTGCACCACGATGCGTTCTCCGTGCCAAAGAACGCGCAACTGTTCCAGCGCCTCGATGCTTTCGAGCGGGCTGGGTGGCAGGCTCGGAAAACGCCGCAGAAAGCCGGCGCGGTACGCGTAAAGGCCGATGTGCCGCAGCGCGGCGGGTGCAGTGGGCACCGAGGTTTGGCCCGATGCTCGCGCATCGCGCCACCACGGAATCGGCGCGCGCGAGAAGTAGAGGGCGTTGCCGGCCGCGTCGAGCACGACCTTCACGACGTTCGGGTTGTCGAACTCTTCCTGCGCGTCGATGGCGTGGGCGGCGGTGCTCATCACACAGCCGGTGCGCTGCCCCAACAGCGCAGCGCAGGCGTCGATCAGCGCCGGGTCGATCAAGGGCTCGTCGCCCTGAACGTTGACGACGACGCTCAGCCCATCGAGCCCGAGCAGCTCGCAGGCTTCGGCCAGGCGGTCGCTGCCAGTCGCGTGGTCGTCGCGTGTCAGCACCGCACGCACGCCATGCGCCACGCAGGCATCGACGATGTCGGCGTGGTCGGCGGCCACCACCACGGCGCTCGCCGACGACCGTGCCGCCTGGCGGGCGACACGCACGATCATCGGCAGGCCGCCGATGTCGGCCAGCGGCTTGCCCGGCAGGCGCGTGGAGGCCAGCCGCGCCGGCACGAGCACCGTGAACGTCATGCCACCGTCGGCGGTGCCGGGTCGAGCGAGCGCGCTTCGCTTTCCAGCATCACCGGGATGCCGTCGCGCACCGGGAACGCCAGGCCGTCGGCGCGGCACACGAGTTCCTGCAGGGCCTGCAATGGCGGGCGCAGGTGTTCGAGCGGGCCCTTGCAGATCGGGCAGACGAGCAGGTCAAGCAGTCTGGTTTCCATGGGCGATTCCGGGCGCGGGTGTCGGTGGGTCGGGCAACAGGGCGAGCAGCGATTTCTCGAAGGCTGCAGGGAGCGCGAAGTCTAGCGCCACGACCCACACGCGCGTGCCGCCGAGACGTACCGGCTCGAGCTTGACCGCGTCTTTTTCGGTCAGCACCACGTCGGGCGTACCGGCCGGCCAGGGCAGCGTGGCGAAGTCGAAGTGGTCGGGCAGCGGCAATGCGCTGATCTGCAAGCCTTGCTCGCGCAGCATCTCGAAAAAGCGGTTCGGCCGCGCCACGCCGGCCACCGCGGTGAGCGGCGTGCCACGCAGCGACTCGAGCGTGCCGATCGATGCCGCTTGCCCGGCGCGCCAGGCTGCGAGTTCCACCGCACCGGCCAGGGACCGCGCGGCCAGGTTGCCGGCCAAGGGTGTTGAAGCGGTCCTCGCGTTGTAGAGCACCACGCCGCGCGTCGGCACCGACGCCGGCAATGCTTCGCGCAGCGGGCCGGCCGGCAGCAGCCAGCCGTTGCCGACACCCCGCTCGTCGAACACCAGCACCTGCGCATCGCGCGCGAGCCGCAGGTGCTGCAGGCCGTCGTCGCTGACGACGACGTCGACGGCAGGGTGTGCGCGCCGCAGCGCGCGGCCAGCGGCCACACGGTTACGGCCGACGAAGACGGGCGCGCCGGTGCGCCACCGCATCATCAAGGGCTCGTCGCCGCACGCTGCCGCCGCGGTTTGCGGATGCACTTCGAGCGTGCCGCCGTCGCCGTCGCCGCTGCCGCCATAGCCGCGCGAAATGATGCCGGGCGTGTACCCGTGGCGGCGCAGCAGCCCCACGAGGGCCATCACGGTGGGCGTCTTGCCGGCCCCGCCGACGATCAGGTTGCCGACCACGACCACCGGAACGCCCAGCGACTGCGCGCGCAACCAACCAAATCGATAGAGCAGCTTGCGGGTCGCGGTGAGGGCACCGAACGCCCAGGCGAGTGGCAGCAGCAGGCGGGCCAACAGGCCGCGCGTCAGCCACGCGCGCTCAAGCCAGTGCAACCCGCCGGTGTGGCTGTTCAAGCGGAGTTCGCCGCGGCCGGGCGCGCGTTCAGCGCGCCTCGCCGCCGGACGAAGTCTGCGTGGCGAAGGTCAGGCGCGGCAGGTTCGCGCGCCGCGCCGCGTCCATCACGTTGATCACGCTCTGGTGTGCCGCCGTGGCATCGGCCGAGACGATCACGACCATGTCGTTCGAGCCCCCGGCTGCGGCGGTCAATTCGCTTGCCAACAGCTCGACACTGCGGCCGTCGACCGGCTTGCGGTTGACCGAGTAGCGCCCATCACTGGCCACCGACACGATGATCTCGCGCTGGCGGTCGCGCGCCTTGTCGGCGTTGGCCACCGGCAGCGTGATCTGCAACTCGGTGAACTTGGAGTACGTGGTCGAAAGCATCAGGAAGATCAGCACGACCAGCAGCACGTCGATGAACGGGATCAGGTTGATCTCGGGGTCTTCGGGGCGTGGCTTGCGAAAGTTCATGGCGCTGACATTTCAGACTGCGTGGCGTGGTGCGGCGAAACGCATCAGGTGCGGCACCAGGCGGTCGGCGGCCTGTTCCATGTCGAGCGTGTAGGCGTCGACCAGGCCGCGAAAGTAGCGGTAGAACATCAACGACGGGATCGCGATCATCAGGCCGAACGCGGTGTTGTAGAGCGCGATCGAGATGCCGTGCGCGAGCATGGCCGGGTTGGTGCCGCCGGTGGGCGCCTGCGAACCGAAGATCTCGATCATGCCGATCACGGTGCCCATCAGCCCGAGCAGCGGCGCCGCCGAAGCGATGGTGCCGAGCGTGTTCAGGTAGCGCTCGAGCCGGTGCACCGCAGCGCGCCCGGCCGATTCGAACGCGCCACGCAAGGCCGATTCGGCGATGCGCGGTTCGGCGATCACGGCGCGCAGGCCGGTGGCCAGCACGGTGCCGAGCACCGAGTTGCCGGCGAGCTTGTTGATCACGTCGGCGGCCGGCAGGCTGGCGCGCGTGACCGAGATCACTTCGTCGAGCAGGCGCGGTGGCGCCACACGCGCGACGCGCAGGCTGGAGAGGCGTTCCAGTACCACCGCCAGTGCGGCAATCGAACACAGGAGCAGTGGCCAGATGGGCCACCCAGCGGCTTGTATGATCGAAAACAATCGAGGCCTTTCAAGCGACACGCAGGGGTTTTCGGGACGGGCGATTATGGCCTGAAGGGCTCGCGATTCAGCGCGCTTTGCTTGCTGCGCTGCGGCGCACATTCCACAAGCGCTGCCGATGCGAGCAGACGATCCACCGCAACTGTGGATAACTTTGTGGGCAACCGGCTGCCGTGTACCGCCAAGCCGCCAAAATGCGTGGCCTGCGATAGATTGCTCAAAAGTTAAGCAGTGAAAATCCTTTGAAAATCAACATCTTGCGTCAACATGACAACCGCGTGACAGGCAACATGCCCAGCTGGGCCTTGTGTGGCGCGGTTGTGGAGTTCTCGGCCCGCGCCGGCATTGGGTTTGCTGATGATTGAGCTTGCGGGCAAAGGCCCTTCGCGTGGTGTGTGGAGCGTGGCTTCACTGGTACAGGAACTCGCGCAAACCCTGCTTGCACGCTTCAGCATGTGTGCTGTGCGGGGCGAGATTTCCGGCTTCTCGCGTGCCGCCAGCGGTCACTGCTATTTCAATCTGAAAGACGCCGACGGGGGCAACGCGCTGGTGCGTTGTGCGATGTTCCGGCGTGCCGCCAGCCTGCTCGACTTCGCACCCGCCGATGGCCAGCTGATCGAACTGCGCGGCCGGCTCGCGGTGTACGAACCGCGCGGCGAGCTGCAGCTCGTGGTCGAAGGCATGCAGCGTGCGGGCGCGGGCGCGCTCTACGAGCAGTACTTGCGCCTGAAGACACTGCTCGAAGCGCAGGGCCTGTTCGACGCCGGCCGCAAGCGCAGCCTGCCGCCGTTCCCGCGCTGCGTGGGTGTCGTCACGTCGCTCGGTGGCGCGGTGTTGCACGACGTGGCCACGGCGCTGGCGCGGCGCGCCCCGCACGTTCGGCTCATCGTCTACCCGAGCCTGGTGCAAGGCCCGGACGCACCGCGTGCGCTGTGCGAAGCGATCGAGCTGGCGAGCCGGCGCGCCGAAGTCGACGTGCTGATGGTGTGCCGCGGCGGTGGCTCGCTGGAAGACCTGTGGGCCTTCAGCGACGAGCGGGTGGTGCGCGCCATCGCCGCGGCGAGCATGCCGGTCGTCAGTGGGGTCGGCCACGAGACCGACGTGAGCCTGAGCGACTTCGTGGCCGACCTGCGCGCGCCCACGCCCACGGCCGCGGCCGAACTCGTCACGCCGACGACGCGCGACTGCCTCGAGCAGCTCGGCAGCGGCGCGGCCCGCATGGCCCGCGCGGTGCAGCAGGCCTTCAACTACCATGCGCAGCGCCTCGACCGCGCTGCGTTGCAGCTCGCGCGGCCGGCTCAGGCACTGCGTGACCAGAACCAGCGGCTGGGCCTGCTGGCGCAGCGCCTGCGCAGCAGCGCGGGCCATGCCAACACCATGCGGATCACACGTGTTGCGCAGGCGCAGCTCGAACTGAAGCGCGCCGCCGAGGCGCTGCTTGGCCAACGCCGCCAGCAACTCGACGGCCTGGCGTTGCGCTTGCGTTCGGTCGACCCGCAGCGTGTGCTGGCGCGCGGCTACGCCTGGCTGGCCGACCCCAGCGGGCGGGCCGTGACCACGGTGCGGCAAGTTGCCGTCGGCGCCGAACTGCGCGCGGTGCTGGCCGATGGTGCGGCCACGGTGCAGGTCACCGAGGTGTCGGGCCCGGACAAAGGCCGACGTGGCTGACGCAGCGACTGCAAGCTGCCTACAATGCTTTTTCAGTACGCCACCAACCGCAAGAGGATCCCGATGGAACACACCCTGCCCGCACTGCCTTATGCCATCGACGCGCTCGCGCCGCACCTGAGCAAAGAGACGCTCGAGTTCCACCACGGCAAGCACCACAACGCTTATGTCGTGAACCTGAACAACCTGCAAAAGGGCACCGAATTCGAGTCGATGAAACTCGAAGAAATCATCAAGAAGTCGAGCGGCGGCATCTACAACAACTCGGCCCAGATCTGGAATCACACCTTCTTCTGGAGCTGCATGAAGCCGGCCGGCGGCGGTGAACCCAAGGGCGCACTCGCTGCGGCCGTCACTGCGAAGTGGGGCAGCTACGCCGCTTTCAAGGAAGCCTTCGTGAAGAGCGCGGTCGGCAACTTCGGTTCCGGCTGGACCTGGCTCGTGAAGAAGGCCGACGGCAGCGTGGACATCGTCAACACCGGCGCCGCGGGCACACCACTGACCACCGCAGACAAAGCGCTGCTGACGATCGACGTGTGGGAACACGCCTACTACATCGACTACCGCAACCTGCGCCCGAAATGGTGCGAAACCTTCATGACCTCGCTCGTGAACTGGGACTTCGCCGAAGCGAACTTCGCCTGAGGCTTCGCGCCGCAAACAAAAAAGGCCGGCACATGCCGGCCTTTTTGTTCGGTGCTTCGCCTTATCGATTGAACGGCACGCCTTGCAGCTTCGAGCCCGCCTTCAGGCCGCGCTTGGCGAACCAGCCCTGGTTCATTTCCAGCACGAAGCGCACCGGCTTGGCCGAGCAGTGGCTGTCGAGCGTCTGCGGTTTCATGTCTTCGATGTTGACGATGCTGCCGTCGTCGGCAATGAACGCGGCCGACAACGGCAGCAACGTGTTCTTCATCCAGAAACACTGCTGACCCGGCAGCTCGAAAGCGAACAGCATGCCTTCGTTGCTGGCCATGGCCTGGCGAAACATCAGGCCGATGCTGCGCTCGTCGGGCGTGCGCGCCAGCTCGGCGCGGATCAGGTGCATGCCGGCATTGAGCTGGATCGCGTCGAGCTTCTGCGGCCCCTCTTGGGCCTGCGCGGCCAGGGCCAGCAGCGTGGCAAATGCGGTGGCGGCGAGCGTCTTGAAAGAGGTCATGGCGGCGGGCAGAAGTGGTGTTGGAATTATCAACGCACGAGACCGCCAATGCGGATGACAGGGCCTGCCCACGAAGCCTGCGCCACCATGACCGTGGCATAGAATCTTCGCTCCCCAGAGACCCCATCACTGCGAGCGGAGACACATTCCATGTACCAGCACATCAAGGTGCCCCAAGGCGGGCAGAAGATCAGCGTCAACGCCGACTATTCGCTCAACGTGCCCGACCAGCCGATCATCCCGTTCATCGAAGGCGACGGCACCGGTGCCGACATCACGCCGGTGATGATCAAGGTGGTCGACGCCGCTGTGGCCAAGGCCTACGGCGGCAAGCGCCAGATTCACTGGATGGAGGTTTTTGCCGGCGAGAAGTCGACCAAGGTCTACGGCCCCGACGTGTGGCTGCCGGCGGAAACCCTCGAAGCGGTGAAGGACTACGTGGTCTCGATCAAAGGCCCGCTGACCACGCCCGTGGGCGGTGGCATCCGCTCGTTGAACGTGGCGCTGCGCCAGGAACTCGACCTCTACGTCTGCCTGCGCCCGATCCAGTATTTCGCTGGCGTGCCTTCGCCGGTGAAGGAGCCGGCCAAGACCAACATGGTGATCTTCCGCGAGAACTCGGAAGACATTTACGCCGGCATCGAGTTCGAGTCTGGCAGCGACAAGGCGAAGAAGCTGATCAAGTTCCTGATCGAGGAAATGGGCGTCAAGAAGATCCGCTTCCCGAACACCTCGGGCATCGGCATCAAGCCGGTCTCCAGCGAAGGCACCGAGCGCCTGGTGCGCAAGGCGATCCAGTACGCGATCGACAACGACAAGTCGTCGGTCACGCTGGTGCACAAGGGCAACATCATGAAGTTCACCGAAGGTGGCTTCCGTGACTGGGGCTACGCGCTGGCCCAGAAGGAGTTCGGCGCCGCGCTGATCGACGGCGGCCCGTGGATGAAATTCAAGAACCCGAAGAGCGGCAAAGACATCGTCGTGAAAGACGTGATCGCCGACGCCTTCCTGCAGCAGATTCTGCTGCGCCCGGCCGAATACTCGGTGATCGCCACATTGAACCTGAACGGCGACTACGTATCTGACGCGCTCGCGGCGCAGGTCGGCGGCATCGGCATTGCGCCGGGTGCGAACCTGTCTGACTCGATCGCGATGTTCGAAGCTACCCACGGCACGGCGCCCAAGTACGCCGGCAAGGACTACGTGAACCCGGGCTCAGAAATTCTCTCGGCCGAGATGATGCTGCGCCACATGGGCTGGCTCGAAGCCGCTGACCTGATCATCAGCTCGATGGAAAAGTCGATTGCATCCAAGAAGGTCACCTACGACTTCGCGCGCCTGATGGACGGTGCGACGCAGGTGTCGTGCTCGGGGTTTGGGCAGGTGATGATCGACCACATGTGACCAGGTCGCGGGGCGTCTGCTCCGGTCCGATTCTCACCAGCGACGCCCGGCAAAGCCCGGGCGTTTTTGTTGCCGGGTGTCTGCCCGCGTCAGAGCGACCAGAAATGCGTCATCGACGGATGTGCCACGCCGCCGCGCTCGACGACATGCCGCATGTTGATGAAGTGGCGCAGCATGCCGAAAACCCAGCCGGACGCCAATGAGAGGAGCGCGCTGACCGCCACCGAGGCCAGGCTGGGGGGCCACGAGAACGCGAACAGCTCGAAGTCGTGCACGAGGCAAAACGCGAACAGAAAGCCGACGATGGCTCTGACGATCCGAAGAGTGACAAGCATGGTCCATGCCCCAGGGGCGCGGTGCGCTACCGCGCGAATTGCCGACTGTATCGCGGCCGGTGGAGTTGTGACAAAACTTAACAGAGACTCGGGACTCAAGGATGGCCCGGACACAAAACGCCCTCGAGCGCCGGCCGCGCGTAAAGGTCGGCCACGTTGTCCAGGTTCGCATCCGGCGCCCAGCGGTGCAACTCGGCTGCGGCGTTGATGGCAGCGATCGCCGACTGCGCGGCGATGCCGGGGTCGAGCGGGCGGATCGAACCGTCCATCATGCCGTCGACCACCACGTTGGCCATTCGCTCGGTCAGGCGGCGCAGCGTCACGCGCACCCGCTCGCGTTGTGGCTGGTCGGGCAGGGCGCTGGTGGCCGAGGTGCGCAGCAGCGGGCCGTCGGCCGAGATCTGAAACCGCACCAGCGCCCGCGCCGCCGCGCAGACCCGGCTCCAGCCGCTGCCGGGGCTGTTCTCGGCCAGCGCCAGGGCTTGCCGCGTCACCGCGAAGCTGCGCTCGAAGCATTCCGAGATCAGGTCGTGTTTGTTGTCGTTGTGGTGATAGAACGAGCCCTTGGTCACGTTCAGCCGCGCCGAGATCTTGTCGACCGAAGCACCGCGGTAACCCTGCTCATTGACCAGCAGCGTGGCGGCACGCAGGAAGGCTTCAGAGGTGTTGTCGGTGCCGTTGGCGAGCTGCCAGGTGCTTTCGCCATCGGTCGTTTTCCAGGTGGACCCCGGCGCCGCAATACCGTGCAGAAGAATGTCGCTCACGCGGTCGGCGACACGCAAGTAGTCGGCGGTTTCGTAGTGGCCGATCCATGAGCGCACCCAGTGCGCCACCGACAGCACGATGTGGCCACGCGCGTTCAGGTCATCGCGGGCGAGCTGGCTCGTCTCTGCGCCCTTGAGCAACCCGCGCACGCGCCGGAACATCGACGTGTAGGCGGCGAAGACTTCGGTTGCCTGTGGTTCAGGCAGCGCGCGAATGTCGTTGAAGCGCACGATCGGCGCGTGTCGGTTCTCTTCGATGTCGGCCAGCAACTGCGCTTGCAGCCGAAAGAATGCCCGCAACCGTGCCGGCACGCCGGACTCTTTTGCGGCTGTCTCGGCGAGGGTGTCGAAGGTGGCGATGGAGCGCAGAAAGCACGCGGTCGCGAGGTCTTCCTTCTTGCGGTAGTAGTAGGTCACGCTGTTGGTGACAAGACCCACGCTGCCGGCGATGCCTGACAACGTCGCACCCTTCACGCCCTGCTCGTTGAACAGCAGCGCAGCTGCCGAAAGAATGGCCTCTCGCTTGACCTGGAAGCGCGGGGTCTGCGGACTGGGCGCGGTCGATGGCGGCATGGATTTCGAATGGGTGAGAAACGGCGGCCGAAACCAGCCCGCGTGCGGCGCGATTATGCCGATGGGTCTTGGCAGCACATGCGCATGGGTCACGAATGGAAACTAGGGTATGTACTCGGTACTTGGTTTCGCATAGGTACGCTTGGACTCTCCGATTCGGAAGTTGGAAAATACAGTTTGCAAGACTTCGGCCGCCTCTGCTACCGTTCCGGCTCCTGTTCGAACCCGGCGCCGGCCGCGCCTGAAGGAGCCCACGATGTCCTTGTTCTCTCTGGACGGCAAGGTCGCCGTCATCACCGGCTCGTCGCGCGGCATCGGCCGCGCCATCGCCGAGCGCATGGCCGAGCACGGGGCGAAGGTCGTGATCTCGTCGCGCAAGGCCGAGCCCTGCGCCGAAGTGGCCGCCGCGATCAACGCTGCCCCTGGCGCCGGTGGCGCGATCTCGATCCCCGCCAACATTTCGTCGAAGCACGACCTGATGCACCTGGTGGACGAAAGCACACGCCAGTTCGGCCGGATCGACATCCTCGTCTGCAACGCTGCCTCGAACCCGTATTACGGCCCGATGGACGGCATCGAAGACGACCAGTTCCGCAAGATCCTCGAGAACAACGTGATCGCCAACCACTGGCTGATCAAGTTCACCGCGCCGCAGATGCTCGCGCGCAAGGAAGGCTCGATCATCATCGTCTCGTCGATCGGCGGGCTGCGCGGCTCGCCGGTGATCGGCGCGTACAACGTTTCGAAGGCGGCCGACTTTCAGCTCGCGCGCAACCTCGCGGTCGAATACGGGCCGAACAACGTGCGCGTGAATTGCATCGCGCCGGGCTTGATCAAGACCGATTTCGCAAGGGCCTTGTGGGAAGACCCCGAAGCGCTGAAGCGCCGCACCGACGCGACGCCATTGCGCCGCATCGGCGAGCCCGACGAGATCGCCGGCGCCGCGATCTTCCTTGCCTCGAAAGCTGGCTCGTTCGTCACGGGCCAGGCCATCGTTGTCGACGGTGGCGTGACGATCTGAAAGACCGCTGCTCGGCGGCGCCCCCTGAACCCTGAAGAAAGAAGACGTTGAACAATGAATTCGTGAGCTGCAAGGTCGACGGCGGGATCGCCGTGGTCTCGATGCACAAAGCGCCGGTCAACGGGCTGGGTTTCGCGTTGCGCAGCGGCATCGTCGAAGCTCTCGACGAAGCCAACGCCGATGCAGCCGTGGCGGCCATCGTGCTGACCGGCACCGCGCGTGCATTTTCCGGTGGCGCCGACGTGACCGAGTTCGGTACGCCGAAAGCATCGCAAGAGCCGAACCTGCGCAATGTGATCACGCTGCTCGAAAACAGCCCGAAGCCCGTGGTTGCAGCCATCGGTGGTGTGTGCCTTGGCGGCGGGCTGGAACTGGCGATGGGTGCGCACTTTCGCGTGGCCTTGCCCGATGCTTCGCTCGGCCTGCCCGAAGTGAAGCTCGGGCTGCTGCCGGGCGCGGGCGGCACGCAGCGGCTGCCACGGCTGATCGGGCTCGAAGCGGCCTTGAATATCATCGTGTTCGGTGAGCCCGTGCTGGCCGGCCGCTTCAAAGATACAGCGCTGATCGACCAGATCGTCGAAGGCGATCTGGTGGCCGGCGCGGTGGCGTTTGCACGCCAGGTCGTCGCACAAGGCACACCGCTCAAACGCGCGCGTGACCTGAAGGTGCGTGACGCGCAGCCCGATGCGTTTCTGCAGTTCGCGCGCAACACGGTCGCGGCTGGCGCGAAGAACTTCCCGGCGCCGCTGAAGTGTGTGGACGCGGTGGCGGCGTCGGTGAGCAAACCTTTCGACGAAGGCCTGCGTCTGGAGCGAGAAGCTTTCGTGGCGCTGATGGCCACAAACGAGTCGCGCGCGCTGCGCCACGTTTTCGCGGCCGAACGCGCTGCGACCAAAGTCGCCGATGTGCCCGAGGGCACGCCACTGCGAACGATGAACTCGGTCGGCGTGATTGGCGCCGGCACGATGGGCGGCGGCATCACGATGAACTTCGTCAACGCCGGCATTCCGGTCGTGCTGCTCGAAGCGAAACAGGAAGCGCTCGACAAGGGGCTGGCCACGATCCGTCGCAACTACGACAACTCGCTGAAGAAGGGCAAGCTCACGCAGGCGCAGCTCGAGCAGCGCATGGCGCTGATCACGTCGACCCTCGGCTTTGATGCCTTCCGCGATGTCGACCTCGTGATCGAAGCGGTGTTCGAGAGCATGGAAGTGAAAGAGCAGGTCTTCAAGACGCTCGACGAGGTGTGCAAGCCGGGGGCGATCCTCGCGTCGAACACGTCCGCGCTGAACCTGAATGCGATCGCCGCTTTCACGAAGCGCCCGCAAGACGTGATCGGCCTGCACTTCTTCAGCCCCGCCAACGTGATGCGCCTGCTCGAAGTGGTGCGCGGCGAAAAGACCGCGCCCGACGTGCTGGCCACCTGCATGAAGATGGCGCGCACGATCAGGAAGATCGCTGTGGTTTCCGGCGTGTGCGAGGGTTTTATCGGCAACCGCATGCTGGCGCGCTATGGCGCGGCGGCCAACAACCTGCTGAACCAGGGCGCGCTGCCGCAGCATGTCGACGGCGCGTTGCAGAAGTTCGGCCTGGCGATGGGCCCGTTCCGCATGGGTGACCTGGCCGGGCTCGACATCGGCTGGGCCGGGCGCAAGCGCCGCCAGGCGGCGAACCCGGTGGCCTACACGCCGGTGGTCGCCGACCGCATCTGTGAAGCCGGCCGCTTCGGCCAGAAGACAGGTGCCGGCTGGTACCGCTACGAGGCCGGCAAACGCGACCCGATTCCCGACCCGGTGGTCGAAACGCTGATCAAGCAGTACAGGGAAGAGAAGGGCATCATCGCGCGCAAGGTTGGCGATGAAGAGGTGGTCGAGCGCTGCATGTATGCGCTGGTCAACGAAGGCGCGCGCATTCTCGAAGAGGGTATTGCGGCGCGCGCTTCCGACATCGACATCGTCTACCTCAACGGCTACGGCTTCCCGCTGCATCGGGGTGGGCCGATGTTGTATGCCGACACGGTGGGCTTGCCCAACGTGCTGCGCGCGCTGCGCCGCTTTGCGGCCGAGCCGGGCGCCGACCCGTCGTGGCAACCGGCCGCGCTGCTGGTGCAGCTGGCCGATGCCGGCCGCACGTTCAACTGAACCGAGAGCACATCCACATGATCGACACCCCATGAACAGCCTTGTTTCAGAGCGCGCCGCCATCAATGTCGACCTGCCGCCTCGTGCGCCGCCGCGATCGGTCGTGCCCGTGCACCCCGGTCTGCGGCCCGAAGAGATCGCCAGCATCCGCTCCGGGGCATGGCTTTCTCAATTGTCGGAACCACTTCGCCAGGCCATTCTCGGCCGGGCGCGGGTGCGCCAGCTCGCGGCCGGCACGCCGATCGCACAGCGCGGTGACGTGCCGGCGAACTGGATCGGCGTGGCCAGCGGCGCGGTGCGGCTCGGTTCGGGCCTGCGCGACGGGCGCAACTTCACGCTCGAGTTCGTCGGCCCGAGCCAGTGGTACGGCGACATCGAACTGATCGACGACCGGCCGCTCGACCTCGATCTGGTAGCCCACGTGAATTCGACCGTGCTGATGGTCTCGAAGGCCGATTTGCAGCGCCTGATCGACAGCTTCGACGAACTGCGCGATGCCTTGCTGCGCCTGAATTGCCAGCGCCTGCGCCACATGCTGCGGCGCTTCGAAGAGCTGCAGACCCTGTCGCTCACACAGCGCCTGGCGCGCCAGGTGCAGCGTCTGGCGCGCCAGTTCGGCCGACCGCTGGCGAGTGGCGTCAGCATCGAGCTGGGTGTGTCGCAGGGCGACCTGGCCGCGATGGTCGGCGGCAGCCGCCAGCGTGTGAACCGTGCCTGGCGCCAGATGGACAAGCTCGGCATCGTGCAGCTCGGCCACGCCCGCCTGCTGGTGCTACAAGAAGCCGCGCTCGCGGCTGTGGCCGAAGGGCGCGTGGTGCTGAATGGTGCCGGAGCGGCCGAAGAATCGGCGCCTTGATCGGCCTGTCCTCAGGCCGAGTCGGGCAGGGGTGCCGGTAGGGCGGCAGCGGCCTGTCCGGCGCCGACGTCAATCGCCGCGATATTCTGCGCAAGCTGGCCTTTCGGGCCCTGAACGACTTCGAAGCTCACGCGACCACCCTGCTTGAGGGTGCGGAAGCCGTCCATCTGGATCGCCGAGAAATGCGCAAACACGTCTTCTCCGCCGGCCTCGGGTTCGATGAAACCGAAACCCTTGGCATCGTTGAACCATTTGACTGTTCCGGTGGCCATGGCGAAGCTCCATGCTGTGACGCGGCCCGTTGTCGCGAAGGGCATTTTCGCGCCGCGCGAATTCGGCTGTCAAGAATGGTGCACGGGCACCCGAGCGGTGCCGAATATGCACGCCAGGGCGTCAGCATTTTTGCCCTTGTGGAATAGGCAGCAGGTGCAATATGCGAAGGGTCGAAACGTTCGAGCGTCAACTCGATAGAATGAATCCATGCCCGAAGACAAACCCGTTCCCCCCGCGCCACCGGTGGCCCGGCCCCGGCCCGATGACGGGCAGGGCGCGGTTGTCGTCGAGCGCCAGACCCAGAAAACCGAGCCGCCCCGCATGTACCAGGTGGTGCTGCTCAACGACGACTACACACCGATGGAGTTCGTGGTGATGGTGCTGCAGGAGTATTTCAAACGCGATCTCGAAACCGCGACCCAGATCATGTTGAAGATTCACCATGACGGGCGGGGCGTTTGCGGCGTCTACTCGAAAGACGTGGCAGCGACGAAAGTCGAATTGGTGTTGGCCGCCGCACGCCGCGGTGGTCACCCTTTGCAATGCATTATGGAGGCCGCATGATTGCGCAAGAGCTTGAGGTAAGTCTGCACATGGCGTTCGTCGAGGCGCGCCAGCAACGCCACGAATTCATCACCGTCGAGCACCTGCTGATGGCGCTGCTCGACAACCCGTCGGCGGCCGAGGTGCTTCGCGCCTGCTCGGCCAACGGCGACGACCTGCGCAAGAGCCTGATCGGCTTCATCAAGGAGAACACGCCCACGGTCGGCGGCTCCGATGAAGTCGACACGCAGCCGACCCTGGGTTTCCAGCGTGTGATCCAGCGCGCGATCATGCACGTGCAGTCCACCGGCAGCGGCAAGAAGGAAGTGACCGGCGCCAACGTGCTTGTCGCGATCTTCGGCGAGAAGGATTCGCACGCCGTGTACTACCTGCACCAGCAGGGCGTGACGCGCCTCGACGTGGTCAACTTCATCGCCCACGGCATCAAGAAGAGCGACCCGCCTGAGCCTTCCTCGAAGCCGAGCGAAGGCAGCAGCGGGGGTGAAAACGAAAAAGAAGAAGGCGACGGCAAGGGCTCGCCGCTCGACCAGTTCACCCAGAACCTGAACCAGCTCGCCCGCGACGGCAAGATCGACCCGCTGATCGGGCGTGAATTCGAGGTTGAGCGCGTGATCCAGATCCTGTGCCGGCGGCGCAAGAACAACCCGCTGCTGGTCGGCGAGGCGGGTGTCGGCAAGACCGCGATCGCCGAAGGCCTGGCCTGGCGCATCACGCAGAACGAGGTGCCCGAGATCCTCGCCGGTTCGGTCGTGTACTCGCTCGACATGGGCGCGCTGCTGGCCGGCACCAAGTACCGTGGCGACTTCGAACAGCGCCTGAAGGGTGTGCTCAAGCACCTCAAAGACCAGCCGAACGCCGTGCTCTTCATCGACGAGATCCACACGCTGATCGGCGCCGGTGCGGCCTCGGGCGGCACGCTCGACGCCAGCAACCTGCTCAAGCCCGCGCTCAGTTCCGGTGCGATGAAGTGCATTGGCGCGACCACCTTCACCGAATACCGCGGCATCTTCGAGAAAGACGCGGCGCTGTCGCGACGTTTCCAGAAGGTCGACGTGGTCGAGCCTTCGGTCGAGCAGACGGTCGAGATCCTGAAAGGCCTGAAGTCGCGCTTCGAAGAGCACCACAGCGTGAAATACGCGCTGGGGGCGCTGCAGGCCGCGGCAGAGTTGTCGGCCAAGTTCATCAACGATCGGCACCTGCCCGACAAGGCGATCGACGTGATCGACGAAGCCGGCGCGGCGCAACGCATCCTGCCCAAGAGCAAGCAGAAGAAGACCATCACACGCGCCGAAGTCGAAGACATCGTCGCCAAGATCGCGCGCATTCCGCCCGCCAGCGTGTCGAACGACGACCGCTCCAAGCTGAAGACGCTCGACCGTGACCTGAACAGCGTCGTGTTCGGCCAGGAACCGGCCGTTGAAGCGATTGCTGCGGCCATCAAGATGGCGCGTTCCGGCCTGGGCCGGCCCGACAAGCCGATCGGCTCGTTCCTGTTCAGCGGCCCCACGGGCGTGGGCAAGACCGAAGTGGCGAAGCAGCTCGCCTACATCCTGGGTGTCGAGCTGATCCGCTTCGACATGAGCGAGTACATGGAGCGCCACGCCGTGAGCCGCCTGATCGGCGCGCCTCCGGGCTACGTGGGCTTCGACCAGGGCGGTTTGCTGACCGAGGCGGTCTCGAAGAAGCCGCACGCGGTGCTGTTGCTCGACGAGATCGAAAAAGCGCACCCGGATGTCTTCAACGTGCTCCTGCAGGTCATGGACCACGGCACGCTGACCGACAACAACGGGCGCAAGGCCGACTTCCGCAGCGTCATCATCATCATGACGACGAATGCCGGCGCCGAGACGATGAACAAGGCGGTGATCGGCTTCACCAACTCGCGCGAGCAGGGCGACGAGATGGCCGACATCAAGAAACTGTTCACGCCCGAGTTCCGCAACCGGCTCGACGCGATCGTGAGCTTCAAGGCGCTCGACGAAGAGATCATCCTGCGTGTGGTCGACAAGTTCCTGCTGCAGCTGGAAAGCCAGCTTGCCGAGAAAAAGGTCGAGGTCACCTTCACAGACACGCTGCGCAAGCAGCTGGCGAAGAAGGGCTTCGACCCGCTGATGGGCGCGCGGCCGATGCAGCGCCTGATCCAGGACACGATCCGGCGTGCGCTGGCCGACGAGCTGTTGTTCGGGCGCCTGGTCGATGGTGGCCGCCTGACGGTTGACGTCGACGCCGACGGCAAACCGGTGCTCGACATTCAGCCGAACAAGAAGAGCGACAAGCCGAAGGCCGAACCCGCGACGGCTTAAGGCTTCGCAAGAAGCCGCTCATGGCGGGAAAACGGGGCCTTCGGGCCCCGCTTCTTTGTCTGGCGTTCGGCTGCGCTTGGCCAGCCTCTCAGTGAAACGCCGCCGGGTCTTGCTGGAAGAACTTGCTCAGCAGCGGGTACAGCGCAGGATGCTCGGCCCGGAAGTCGCGCGGCGCAACGAAGAAGGCTTCCGAGGCGACCGCGAAGAATTCTTCAGGCGCTTCCGCCGCATAAGGGTCGAGCAGCGTGTATTCACCAGCATCGACGCGATCGCAGAAGTCGTCGTATTCCTGGCCCATGACCGCCACCCACTCGTCGTGCGCAGCGCGGTCGGGCAGGGCGGGCACGCCGTCTGCCAGGCCATCGCGCATGTCCATCACGTGCACGAACTCGTGGATCACCACGTTGTAGCCTTCATCGGCTGACTCGCCGGCGCCTTCGACATCACGCCACGACAGCATCACCGGGCCGCCATGCATGGCCTCGCCCGACAATTCTTCTTCGAAGTGGTGCACGACACCGTCATCGTCGAGCATCTCGCGCTGCGCCACGACCACGTCGGCATGCACCACGATGCCGACAAAGCCGTCATACCAGCCCAGACCGAGGTTGAGCGCCGGCAGGCAGGCTTGCGCAGCGATGCAGACCGCCATCAGGTCGTCGACCTCGAGCCCCTGCACGCCGTGGAATTCCTTGGCGTCGAGGAACAGGGTGGCCAGCTCGCGCAAGCGTGCCTGATCGGCTTCGCTGCGCCAGGTGAGAAAGGGGAAGCGCGCGAGCACGAGCTGCCACAGCTCGTCGGGGATCGCGCGGTGCTGCAGCGTTCTGGCCTCGCGCCAGCGTTGGAACCAGCCTGCCAAGGTCAGCCCGCGTCTTGTGGCGTGATGCGGCGCAGCCCGTCGCGCGTCCAGCGCAGCACGTCGGCGCGTGGCGTCGCGGCCTGATCAAGATCCCAGTCGCTGAGCACGTGGCGGGTGTGGCCGGGTTGCAGCAACTGGTCTGCGGGCCGATGCGTGTGGCCGTGGACCAGCACCGGCGCATCGGCCGCGTTCATCCATTCGACGCTCGCGGCCGGGTCGAGATCGAGCCACTCTGGCTGCATTGCCCCGTGGCGGCGCTCGCTCTCATGGCGAACTTCACGCGCCAGCGCGCGTCGTTCGGCGAGCGGCCGCGTCAACACCGAGGCCTGCCATGCCGGGTTGCGCACCATGGCGCGAAACTTCTGGTAGCTGGTGTCGGCGAGGCAGAGCGCGTCGCCGTGGGTCAGCAGCACGCGGCTGCCGAAGGCCGTGATGACGGTCGGGTCGGCGAGCCGCGCCACATTGCAGGCGGCGAGCATCTCGGCGCCCACCAGGAAGTCACGGTTACCGGCCATGAACGCCACGGCACGCGTGGCGGCTGCCTGGCGCAGCACCTCGGCACACGCCGCCTCGAACCCTTCGTGGCGCGAGTCGTCGCCGACCCACACCTCGAACAGGTCGCCCAGGATGAACACCGCGTCGGCCCGTGTCGAGCGCATATACGCGGCCCAGGCATCGAACCCGTGCGGCGTGTCGGGCGCCAGATGCAGGTCGCTGATGAAGTCGATCGCCTGCCAGCTGTTCGGCGCCGTGAAGGCAGCAATCGCGGGCAGAGCGAGCGCTGTCACTGCGGGATTTCCATTGGCAGGTCAGACGCGCGAGGCGCGCACGATCGTCACGTCGTCGAGCGGCACGTCGCCGTGGCCGCCCTTGCTGCCGGTCTTGACCTTCTCGATCGCGTCGACCACGTCGTTGCCCGACACCACTTTCGCGAACACCGCGTAACCCCAGCCCGAAGCCGTTTCGGCGCTGAAGTTCAGGAAGTTGTTGTCGGTCGCGTTGATGAAGAACTGCGAACTGGCCGAGTGCGGCGCCGAGGTGCGCGCCATGGCCAGCGTGTAGCGGTCGTTCTTCAGGCCGTTGTTGGCTTCGTTGGTGATGGTCGCGTTGGTCGGCTTTTGTTTCATGCCGGGCTCGAAACCCCCGCCCTGGATCATGAAGCCGGGAATGACACGGTGGAACACCGTGCCGTTGTAGTGGCCGGCGTCCACGTAGTCGAGGAAGTTCTTCGACGAGATCGGCGCTTTCACTTCGTCGAGTTCGATGCGGATCGTGCCCTTGCTGGTTTCGAGTTCGACCTGGGTGCTCATGTTCATTTCTCCACAGTGGCGGTTTTGATGGTGACGGGCTCGACCGGCACATCGCCGTGCGGTCCCTTGTTCGAAGTGGGCACGACCCGGATCTTGTCGACCACGTCCATGCCCGAGACGACCTTGCCGAACACCGCATAACCGTTGCCGTCGCGCGAGTTGGCGGCGTTCAGGAATACGTTGTCCTTCACGTTGATGAAGAACTGCGCGGTCGCCGAGTTCGGGTCGTTGGTGCGCGCCATCGCGACCGTGCCGCGTTCGTTGTTCAGGCCGTTCTTGCTTTCGAGCGGAATCGGCGCGCGCGTGGCTTTTTCCTTCATGTCGGCGGTCATGCCGCCGCCCTGGATCATGAAATTCGGAATGACACGGTGGAACACCGTGCCGTTGTAGTGGCCGGCCTTCACGTATTGCAGAAAATTCTCGACCGACTTCGGCGCCTTGGCGGCGTCGAGCTCGATCACGATGTCGCCGGCCGAGGTGGCGAGTTTGACCTTCTGTGCGAAGGCCGACGCGCTGGCGCCGAGCGCCACGGCCAGCAGCGTGATGCCGGCCCAGCGGGAAAGGGGGTGTGTCATGGCTTGTCTCCTTGGGATGGGGTGGTTCGGGTTCAGCGTGCCGGGGTGTCAGTGCCCTGCACGATGCGTGGCTTGCTCTTGAACAGTTCACGCACCAGCGCGAGCTTCGCGGGCACGCTCACGTTGCGCGGGTCGAGCTGCAGGGCGCGTGCGTAGGACTGTGCTGCGAGCGTGGCGTACACATCACCCAGGTTCTCGTGCGCCGTGGCATAGCCGGGGTTGGTGCGCAGCGCCTGCTCGAGTGTGGCGCGGGCCTTGATGTAGTCGCCCGTGGCAGCGTAGATGGCGGCCAGGTTGTTGTAGGGCTCGGCGAGGTCTGGGTAGTCTTCGGTGAGTTTCTGGAACACCTCGATGGCTTCGGGGT
This sequence comes from Burkholderiales bacterium, assembly GCA_039930465.1. GTDB lineage: Bacteria > Pseudomonadota > Gammaproteobacteria > Burkholderiales > Burkholderiaceae_C > LMDS01. The sequence goes on along the minus strand of JBDTTU010000004.1, from coordinate 13,745 downwards.
AGCGCTTCGCGTCGGCCAGCATCACGCCCTTGAGGAAGCGCATCGGTGGGTCTTTGGGGGAGTTTGCCAGGAACTCGTCGGCACGCCGCATCGCCGCTGCCGACTGGCCGGAATAGTGCAGGCTGTGCACGTCGCTCAAGGCATCGGCGCGCGCCGGTGCACAGGTGCCGAGCAACACGAACAGCAACGATCCGGCAAGCAGGTGGGGCAAACGAATCATCGGCGTCCGCAAAGACGAATCGGGCGTGAGGGGTGGGGTGCGTGGAAGCGATGCGGCGCTCTCGCCGCGGCCCGCTATACTGATTCGATTGTAGTGCAGGCCTCTTGTTCGCAGGCTTGCGCGGGGCTTGTTGCAAGCATGTTGCCGCAGCTTCGTCCCACCCCACCGACCCTGCTTGAAGCCCTGCGCGCCTGGTGCTGCAACGGGCCTGCAATTGCCCATCGGCCCATGTCACTTCGCATTCACAACACCCTGACCCGGGAGCTGGAGAGCTTCTCGCCGATCGAGCCGGGCCATGTGCGGATGTACGTGTGCGGCATCACCATCTACGACCTGTGCCATGTGGGCCACGCCCGCATGATGGTCGCGTTCGACCTGATCTACGGCTGGCTGCGCACGCTCGGTTACCGCGTGACCTACGTGCGCAACATCACCGACATCGACGACAAGATCATCCGCCGAGCACTCGAACGTCGCATCCCGATCCGCCAGTTGACCGACGAGATGGTGCAGGCGATGTACACCGACCTCGACGCGCTCGGCGTGGCCCGCCCCACGCACGAGCCACGCGCCACCGAACACGTGCCGCAGATGCTGGCGATGATCGGCACGCTCGAAGCGAAGGGCCTGGCCTACCGCGCCTCGAACGGTGACGTGAACTACTCGGTGCGCAAGTTCCCGGGCTACGGCAAGCTCTCGGGCAAGTCGATCGACGAGCTGCGGTCCGGCGAGCGTGTGGCGGTGCTCGACGGCAAGGAAGACCCGCTCGACTTCGTGCTCTGGAAGGCCGCCAAGCCGGAAGAGCCGGAAGACGCGAAATACGCTTCGGGCTACGGCGCGGGCCGCCCGGGTTGGCACATTGAGTGCTCGGCGATGGCCTGCGCGCTGCTCGGCGAGCAGTTCGACCTGCATGGTGGCGGCATGGATTTGCAGTTCCCGCACCACGAGAACGAGATCGCGCAGAGCGAAGGCGCCAACGGAAAACCGCCGGCCGTAGTCTGGGCGCACAACGGGCTGCTCAACGTCGACCACGTGAAGATGTCGAAGTCGCTTGGCAACTTCTTCACCATCCGCGAAGTGCTCGAGAAGTTCGACGGCGAGACGATTCGCTATTTCATGCTGCGCACGCACTACCGCAGCCCGTTCAATTTCAGCGACGTGACGCTGGACGACGCGCGCAACTCGCTGCGCCGCCTGTACACGGCGCTCGACGGGCTCGAGCTGGCGGCCTCGGCGGTCGACTGGGCCGAGCCGCGCGCTGCGGCCTTCCGCGCCGCCATGAACGACGACTTCAACACGCCGGTGGCGGTGGCGGTGTTGTTTGAACTGGCCGGCGAAGTCAACCGCACGCGCTCCCTGAAGACCGCGGCCTTGCTGAAGAATCTGGCAGCCACGCTCAATGTGTTGCAGCAGCCGCCGCGTGACTACCTGCAGGCAGGCAACACGATGGCCGAGGTCGACATCGACGAGCGCATCGCGGCCCGCGCCGCGGCCAAAGCAGCGCGCGACTTCGCGCTCGCCGATCAGATCCGCAAAGACCTCTTGGCACAAGGCATCGTGCTGCAAGACTCGCCGCAAGGCACCACCTGGACGAAGGCCTGACCGTGGCGAAGGCTGGCAAAGCAGAGGGCTCGGGCGCCGAGCCCGAGATCACGCCCGACTACTGGGACGAAGCCTGCAAACACCTGGGCAAACGCGACCGCGTGATGCGCAAGCTGATCCCGCAGTTCGGCGAAGGCCGCCTGCAAAGCCGTGGTGATGCATTCACCACGCTGGCACGCTCTATCGTCGGTCAGCAGATTTCGGTGAAAGCGGCACAGTCGGTCTGGGACCGTTTTGTGGCGCTCGTGAAAGAGCAGTCGACGCGCCTGGCGCCGGCCTCGGTGCTGGCGCTCGAGACCAGCCTGATGCGCACGGCGGGCCTGTCGGCGCGCAAGGTCGAGTACCTCAACGATCTTGCGCAGCACTTCGAATCGGGCACAGTGCACGTGCGCCAATGGCAGCAGATGGACGACGAAGCCATCATCGAAGAGCTGGTCGCGATTCGCGGCATCGGCCGCTGGACGGCCGAGATGTTCCTCATATTCCACTTGATGCGCCCGAACGTGCTGCCGCTCGACGACCTCGGCCTGCTCAAGGGCATCAGCCTGAACTACTTCAGCGGCGAGCCGGTGTCACGCGCCGAGGCACGCGAAGTGGGCGACGCCTGGGCGCCTTTTCGCTCGGTGGCCACATGGTACATTTGGCGCAGCCTGGACCCCCTGCCAGTCGACTATTGAACGTTAAAAGCGGCTGCGCGAGAGCACTCGCCAGCGAGTCCCTTCAACCCTGCTGTTGATGCATCCGGACCCCACCCCATGAGCAAACGACACTTCCTCGATTTCGAGCAACCGGTCTCGGACCTCGAATCGAAGATCGAAGAGTTGCGCTATGTGCAGAACGAGTCGGCCGTCGACATCTCGGAAGAGATCGACCGGCTCGGCAAGAAGAGCCTGCAACTCACGAAAGACATCTACTCGGGCCTGTCGCCCTGGCAGGTGACGCAGATCGCGCGCCACCCGCAGCGGCCGTACACGCTCGACTACGTGAACGAGATCTTCACCGACTATCAAGAGTTGCACGGCGACCGCCATTTCGCCGACGACCAGTCGATCGTCGGTGGCCTCGCACGTTTCAACGGCCAGGCCTGCATGGTGCTCGGTCACCAGAAAGGGCGCGACACCAAAGAGCGTGGCCTGCGCAACTTCGGCATGTCGCGGCCCGAGGGTTACCGCAAGGCTCTGCGCCTGATGAAGCTGGCACAAAAATTTGGCCTGCCGGTCTTCACCTTCGTCGACACACCCGGTGCCTACCCAGGCATCGGCGCCGAAGAGCGCGGCCAGTCAGAAGCCATCGGCCGCAACATCTTCGAGATGGCGCAGCTCGAAGTGCCGATCATCGTCACCATCATCGGCGAAGGCGGCTCGGGTGGCGCGTTGGCCATCAGCGTCGGCGACCAGTTGCTGATGCTGCAGTACTCGATCTACTCGGTGATCTCACCCGAAGGCTGCGCGTCGATCCTGTGGAAGACCTCGGAGCGCGCCTCCGATGCGGCCGACGCGCTGGGCATCACCGCGCACCGCCTCAAGGCGCTCGGGCTGGTCGACAAGATCATCAACGAGCCGGTAGGCGGTGCGCACCGCGACACCAAGCAGATGGCCGCGTTCCTGAAGCGAGCATTGAACGATGCGCTGCGCCAGGTCAGCGACCTGAGCACCAAGGACTTGCTCAAGCGTCGCTACGAGCGGCTGCAGTCTTACGGCCGCTTCAGCGACACCAAGGAATCCTGAGCGGCGCTCCCGTGACCGAACGCTGCGTGGCGGTCGCCTGGAGCGGGGGGCGCGATTCGACGGCGCTGTTGCATGCCACGCTGGTCGAGGCAAGGGCACTCGGTGCGAAAGTCTTCGCTCTGCACGTGCACCATGGTTTGAACCCGAACGCCGATGCCTGGCTTGCGGCGTGTGAAGCGCAGTGCACGCGCTGGGCCCGGCGCGGCTTGCCGGTCGAGTTCGTGTCGACACGGCTGGCCACATCGCCCGCCCGTGGAGAAAGTGTCGAAGCCTGGGCCAGGCAGGCGCGTTACCGCGCCTTGCGCGCCATGGCGCAGCGGCAGGGTGCCACAGTGGTGCTGCTTGCCCACCACCGGCGCGATCAGGCCGAAACCTTTCTGTTGCAGGCCATGCGCGGCGCCGGCGTGGCGGGGCTCTCGGGCATGCCGGCAAACGTGCAACGCGAAGGCATCACCTGGCAAAGGCCCTGGCTCGGAAAGTCGGGGGACGAGATTGCGGCCTACGTGCGCCGCCACCGGCTGAAACACATCGAAGACGGCAGCAACGCCGACCGGCGCTTCGCGCGCAACCGCCTGCGGCTCGACGTATGGCCGGTGCTCTCCGATGCGTTCGACGAAGCCGAAACGAGCCTCGCGACCGCAGCCGGCTGGGCGCAGGAAGCAAGGGCGGCGCTCGACGAGTTGGCAACGCTCGACCTGGCCGGCGTCGCGGAACAAAACCGGTTGCGGCTTCGACCTTGGCTCGCCTTGTCGAGCCCACGCCGCAGCAATGCCCTTCGCGCCTGGCTCGCCGCACAGACCGGCCGCTCAGCGGCAGCGAGCCTGGTCACGCGCCTTCTGGCAGAACTGCCGACTACACGCACTGCCCGTTGGCCGACCGAAGCAGGTGAGTTGCGCCTGTACCGTGGGCAGTTGACGTTCGACGCCGGCGCTGGCGTGGCGACGGCAGTCTTGCCGAGGGCGGCGCGCGAGAAGCTGCTCAGCGTGACGCGCGCAGGGAGGTATGCACTGCCGGGCTGGGGCGGGCACCTGCATGTGGGCCGAACGCGCGGCGAGGGCATTCCGCTGGCCTGGCTCGCGCGCCTCGAACTTCGGCCCCGTGCCGGAGCAGAGCAATTCCAGAGCGGCTCTGGGCGCCCACCGCGCAGCTTGAAGAAGCAGTTCCAGAGTGCCGGCGTGGCCGAGTGGTGCCGCGTCGGCCCGCTGCTCTACAGCGGCGGCCAACTGGTTTTCGTGCCGGGTCTGGGCCTCGACGCGCGGGTGATCGGCCTGCCCGGGCAACCGCTGGTTCAACTGCGCTGGGCGCCCAGCGCAGGCGCGCCGGTCTGACCGCCAGGTTTGCTGCGGCGCAGCAGCTAGAATCGAAGGCTCGCCTACCGGCGTAGTGTTCCTTCTGCTTGCGACCTGTCGATTCTTTCCATGGCACTCATCGTTCACAAATACGGCGGCACGTCGATGGGCTCGACCGAGCGCATCCGCAACGTCGCCAAGCGCGTTGCCAAATGGGCTCGCGCCGGCCATCAAATGGTCGTGGTTCCTTCGGCGATGAGTGGCGAAACGAATCGCCTGCTCGGTCTTGCGAAGGAGCTTTCGCCGGCCACGACCACCGACGCACTGATGCGCGAGCTTGACGTGATCGCCGCCACCGGCGAGCAGGTCTCGGTCGGCCTGCTCGCGATCGCGCTGCAGGCCGAAGGCATGCAGGCCGTGAGCTACGCCGGCTGGCAGGTGCCGATCGCAACCGACGCGTCGTTCACCAAGGCGCGCATCCAGAGCATCGACGACACACGCGTGCGGGCCGACCTGGCCGCCGGCAAGGTCGTGGTCATCACCGGCTTTCAGGGCACCGACGCCGATGGCAACATCACGACGCTGGGCCGGGGTGGTTCCGACACGTCGGCTGTGGCCGTGGCCGCTGCGATGAAGGCCGACGAGTGCCTGATCTACACCGACGTCGACGGTGTCTACACCACCGACCCGCGCATCGTGGCCGAGGCGCGGCGGCTCACGAGCATCAGCTTCGAAGAGATGCTCGAAATGGCCAGCCTCGGCTCGAAGGTGCTGCAGATCCGCTCGGTCGAGTTTGCCGGCAAGTACCGCGTGCCGCTGCGTGTGCTGTCGAGCTTCACGCCTTGGGACATCGATATCGCGGAAGAGGCGAAGTCGGGCACCTTGATCACTTTTGAGGAAGACGAAAAAATGGAACAAGCCGTTGTCTCGGGCATCGCCTTCAACCGCGACGAAGCCAAGATCAGCCTGATGGGTGTGACCGACAAACCCGGCATTGCACACCTGATCCTCGGGCCGGTGGCCGATGCGAACATCGATGTCGACGTGATCATCCAGAATGTCTCGCACGATGGCCGCACTGACTTCTCATTCACCGTGCACCGCAACGACTACCAGCGCACGATGGACTTGCTCAAAGCCAAGGTGCTGCCGCTGACCGGCGCGACCGACCTGGTCGGCGATGCGAAGATCTGCAAGGTCAGCATCGTGGGCATCGGCATGCGCTCGCACGTGGGCGTGGCCAGCCGCATGTTCAGCGTTCTGAGCGAAGAGGGCATCAACATCCAGATGATCACCACGAGCGAGATCAAGACCAGCGTCGTCATCGACGAGAAGTACATGGAACTCGCGGTGCGTGCACTGCACAAGGCCTTCGACCTGGACCAGCCGCCAGCCGCGCACTGATCGAAGCGAGGCCTTCGCGCGAGGTTAGAATGCGCGCTGTTAACGGAGCTGTGACCGAGTGGCCGAAGGTGCTCCCCTGCTAAGGGAGTATGTGGGCAAAACCTGCATCGAGGGTTCGAATCCCTCCGGCTCCGCCAAACACCAACGCATGAAAATCGGGCCCAACGGGCCCGTTTTCCTGCCTGAGCGCACTGGATGCGAACTCCTGTTCGAGGCGCGGTTGGAAGTAGCGATCAGAGATCGGCGCTGCGGTTGCCGCTGCAGGGGTCAGGGTGGCTGACCCATACCGCCCTCCAGTTCGGGTCGAGCAGGCCGCCAGCCCCGGATCGTGTGCGATTGTTGCGGGCTTCTCCGAGCCATCGACCGCCTGTCGTCTTACATGCGTTCCCGCGCCGTGTTTGGATACTTCAATCACCTTCCGTTGGAGACACAGCCATGTTGCGACTCGACCCCGTACAAACTTTGCGCGTCCCGATGGGCCTGAACCGGCGCCTGTCGTTTCGCCGCCTGCGTGAACCGACACGGCTGCCCCAGCTCGCGCTTCGCGGACGCGGCTTGAGGCTCCTGATCGAGCGAGCGCTCGGCCTGTTCCGGTCGACCTGACAAGCCATGGGGTCGGTGGTGCGGCCCCGCTCGACGTGCTGAGAGGCGATCTTCCGGCGTTGATGAACGTCGCGCGCGAGGCCGACTTGCACGCCGTGGGTCATGCTGAAACCGTCGATCCGCGCGCGCCGTGTTCGCCGGTTCTCAGCCCTTCTTCACCTTCCGGTAAGTGCGATCGGCTTCCGTTGCGCGGCTGGTGTCCTGAACCCCTTTTTGAATATCGCGCAGCCCCTGCTGCACACGGTGGCTCGGCACGCCTGCGGTGCTGCCGACGGCTTCGTCGTTTTCGTGCGGCAGCCGTGGGCTGGCTGCGGTGCCGGCCGATGGCGGCACCGGCGTGGTCAGCACGACCTTCGTCGGTTTGGCCGACGCCGCGGTGGCAAGAGTCTTGGTCGTGGTGTTGGTGCTCATCTTGATCTCGGATCAGGTCGTGGCAGCATGTGCGGCGGGCGACGCAGTCTATTTCGATACCAGCACTGTGGCCCGCTGCGAGTGGCCGGCGGATGAAGTCCCCGGCTTGAACGCCACTGCGCTTGCGTCGCTCGAGTGTTGCAACTTCCGAAACGCTTCGCCTTGACGCATCGAGCCGTGCAATGCATCGATGTAGGCCAGCAGAAGAAGTGACGCAGCGAGGCCTGCGCCCACCAGCAGCAGCGGCGCAAGGCCGAAGCTGAATTCCGCACGGCCGATCTTCAGGTTGAAGCGAGTCATGGCCTGCTCTCGGCAACCGTCGTACCGTTGCCAACTTTGCCTTTGGGCGCAAACCTGATCGCGCCGCTACAGATCGCGTGTTGCATCGCACCTCCGTCTGCGAGTGGGGTGGCTTGATCTTCGGTCTGGAGGGCCAAAGCGCCTGCGAGAGAGCGGCTCGCCAAGCTGTCGGACAACAGGCTGTTGTGCACACGAACCCGTTATCAGTTCTGTTCGGCCTGCTCCACCCGGGTTGGGCGGGCTCGCGTTTGGTTGCGGCAGTCATCCGCATCTCCGGTCTCTTCGCCATCGTCTCCCGAAACCCGGTGCGTGTTCTGAGGACTGCGCGGTGATGCCGTGTCAGCCAATGCCACCAGGCGTCGCTGACGGCGATCCTACAAAGACGGCGCATCGGGTCTGATCGCCGCAGCCCGCGCTGCGGGCGATAACTGACACGTCGGTCACAAGCCGGCCCCGTGCGCACACGGTGTGCGCCTTGAATGAAACTGTCAGGAGAGCATTGCGATGAGTACATCCACAACATCGAAGCATGACGTCATTTCTTCCGAGCGCGTCGAAGGCACGAAGGTCTTCAACGAAGCCGGCGACAAGCTCGGCTCGGTCGACGAACTGATGATCGACAAGCACTCCGGCCAGGTGCGCTACGCCGTGCTCGAATTCGGCGGCTTCCTCGGCATGGGCACCGAACGTTACCCGATGCCCTGGAACATGCTGAAGTACGACACGGCACTCGACGGTTATGTGGTGCCGCTCGACAAGGCGAGACTGGAAGGTGCGCCGAGCTACCAGGAAAACGACATCCCGGCCTACACCACAGACTACGGTCGCAGGGTCGACGGCTACTACGGCATCGACTACTGAGCACCCCCAGGGATTGTCTTCGACATTCCCGCCCCCCGGGGTCAAGCAAAGTGACAAGCAAAGTGGCAAGGCCACATTTGCTTGAGAGTGAGAGCAGGGCAAGCCTTTGCGGGCTTGCTCTGCTTGCCGGTTTGCGCCAAGGCTGTGAACTGGATATATTCACAGTATGCAGTTCACCCCCGACGAAGCCTTGCCGACGCCGCAGCCACACAAGGGGCGTGGCACGGTGTGGGCCATCGAGCACCGGTTCGCGAAGGAAGATCGTCTTGCCCACGACGACGGCTGGGGCACGCTCGAACAGGCAGCGCAGGAAGAACACCTGCCGCCGAGCACGCAGGTCATTGAAGAACGCGTCAAGTCCATCCTCTCGCGCAACGACTCACCCGACATCTCGTTCGACCTGTCGATCAACCCGTATCGTGGCTGCGAGCACGGCTGCGTCTACTGCTTCGCGCGGCCCACGCACAGCTACCTGAACATGTCGCCGGGGCTCGACTTCGAGAGCCGCATCATCGCCAAGGTGAATGCCGCGCAACGCCTGCGCGAAGCGTTCTCGGCGCGCAGTTACGCGCCGCTGCTGCTCAACATCGGGTCGGCGACCGACGCCTACCAACCAGCCGAGCGAAAGCTCGGCATCACACGTTCGGTGATCGAGCTGATGGCCGAATGCAGCCACCCGTTTTCGCTCGTCACCAAGTCGTCGGGTATCGAACGTGATCTCGACCTCGTTGCGCCGATGGCCGCGCGCGGGCTGGCGGCGGTGTATGTATCGGTCACCTCGCTCGACCCAGCGCTCTCGCGCATCCTCGAGCCGCGCGCTGCTTCGCCACAACGCCGCCTGCGCACGATCGAAACGCTGGCGAATGCGGGGGTGCCGGTCGGCGTGAGCGTGTCACCGGTCATTCCCTTCATCAACGAACCCGAACTCGAACGCATTCTCGAAGCGGCTGCGGCTGCGGGCGCCACCTCGGCCTTCAGCGTGGTGCTGCGCTTGCCCTGGGAAGTGAACCCGCTGTTCCAGCAGTGGCTCGACCAGCATTTTCCCGAGCGCGCCGCGCGCGTGATGGCGCGTGTGCGCGAGATGCGCGGCGGGCGCGACTACGACTCGACGTTCGGCACCCGCATGCGCGGCGAAGGCGTGTGGGCGCAACTGCTGCAGCAGCGTTTCCAGAAGGCCGCTGCGCGCTTCGGCTTGAACCGCAAGCGCGTCGAGCTCGACCTCACGCAGTTCCGCAAGCCGCTGGCGCTGCGGGCCGACGGGCAGGTCGACCTGTTCGGTTGATTCGGGTGCGCCGGCAACGCTCAAGGCGTGCGGCAGGGCGCGAAAATATCCAACGCCGCCACGTATTCGCTGGCCTGGATGCCGAGCCGGCCCAGCACCGAGTGAAACAGGTTGTCGTGCGTGAGCGGCAGTTCGCGCCGTTCGCTCAGGCAGGCACTCAACGAGCCTGCGCCTGGCGCCACGCCGGCCGCAGACCACACGATCATCGGCACGTGTTTCTGCTCGCGCGGTGCCAGCGCGTAGGGCAAGCCGTGCAGGTAGAGGTTGTTTTCGCCAAGTGATTCGCCGTGGTCCGACACGTACAGCAGCGTGGTGTCGTACTGCGCTGACTGTCGCTGCAGCCAGCCGATCGTCTGCGCCAGAACGTGATCGGTGTAGGCAATGGAGTTGTCGTAGGCGTTGATCAGATCGGCACGCTCGCACTGCTGCAGCACGTTGGTTCGGCACTCCGGCACGAACGGTTTGCGGTTGGCCGGGCTGCGTTTGTAGTAGGCCGGCCCGTGGCTGCCCATCTGGTGCAACACCAGCAGCACGCCGCGTGCGCTCCGTTCGGCGGGCAGGGCCGCCAGGCGCGCGTCAAGGCCGACCAGCAGGGCTTCGTCGAGGCACTCGCCGTCTTCGCAGAGCTGCGCACCGGGCCGAGTGCCGCCGGGTGCGGGGTCGATCGCCTGGGCGTTCGGCACGCGGTCGCACAGGCCTTTGCAGCCGGCCTGGTTGTCGAGCCACAGCACCGCCATGCCAGCGCGCTGCACCAGATCGAGCAGGTTTTCGGAATCGCGTTCGCGCGCTTCGAACCCGGCCTTGCCGAGCTGCGAGAACATGCAGGGCAGCGACGCCGCCGTGTTGGTGCCGCACGAACTCACCTCGCCAAAGCTGACCACGTCGAGCGCTGCCAGTTCCGGGTTGGTCGGCCGCGCGTAGCCGTTCAACGAAAAGTGATCGGCACGTGCCGTCTCGCCGACCACCAGCAACAGCAGTGGCGGGCGTGTGCCGGGGGCGCGGGCTGCGATGCGGGCATCCATGCCGATCGGCAGCGGCGGGCCGGCAGGCCGGGCTTTCGCCCGCAGGCCGATGTCGGCGAGCGCGTAGAAAGAGTTCAGCGGGTTGATCAGGTAACGCATCGACTTGTGGTTGCGCATCGTTGCCGAGAGGTCGGCGAAGAGCGCGAACATGAGCGCGGCGAGCACGAGCAGCGAGGCCATGAAACCGAGCGCATTGCGGCCGAGCTGCGTCAGTACGCCAAGCCGTTGCAGGCGCACCCGCCAGAGCAACAGCAGCGGCACGCCGGCGAGGAACAGCACACCGAACAGCAGCCGCCAGCTCAGCAGGTCGCGCACTTCGCGGGGGTCGGTCTGCACCACGTTGACCATCATGGTCGAGTCGATCACGACACCGTAGGCGCCCATGAAGTGCGCGCCGAACGCCGCGGCCAGAACGAAGAGTGCCACCACCGGTTTGACGCTGAAGCGCCACGCCGCAAACGCCATCAGCGCGCTGAGCAGCGCGGCGATCATCAGCCCGAAGCCCGTGACGAACACGATGCCGCGGGGCGAGTTCGTCTCGGGCAAGGCCAGCAAGGCCTGCCACAAGGGCCAGTTGGCGAATGCCGCGATCCACAGCGCGGCCAGCACCACGACCGTCAGCGGATTCCAGCCGGCGCGGGCGGTGGGTGTGGGCGGGTTCACGAGGCGCTTCGTCATGCACCGTATTCTCGGTGCAGACCAGAGGCCGGGCGCGCGCCGGCTCAGTTGCGAAGCATCACGCCGCCTGCGGGCCGAGTCACCGCACCGCCCAGGTTCACCTGCGTGCCTCTGCTGCAGAACCGGCTGCGCAGGTTCTCTACGCTCTCGATCATGGCGGCGCTGGCCTCGATCTTCGCGCCGTGCCGTGCCAGCACCTTGCTGGCCAGTTCCACGAGCTTTGCGTTCAGCGTTTCGGTGGCACGCTGCATCAAGGCCTTCACGGCCTCGGCGTGTCGGCCCTTGATGCTGTGCGCTACCGCCTGCTCGGCCAGGCCGTTGACGTGGGCGTGGCTGGCGCGGATCAGCGCCACGTGCGGCTCGTGTTCCTGCACCGACTTGCACAGCATGTCGGCCGAGGCCTTCGACACGCAGAAGCGTTGCGCGACCGTGCTGATCCAGCCTTCGCTTTCGGCCAACTGAATTTCAGTGCTGCGCAGTCGTGCGAGCACCGCCAGGAAGTTGCTGGCGGCTTCGAAATCGAAGTCTTCTGCGGTCAGGCTGGCGGCCAGCCGCCGAACCTGCCCGACGCAGGCGCCGACCTGCCGTTCGTTCAGTGCCTTGAAGACCTCTGAGGTCGTCACAAAACGCTGCAGGCGCACGTTGTCGGGCTGGCGTTCGAGCGCCAGCCGCAGGTGGTCGTGGTTGCGCGCGAAGGCCTTGGTGTCGCGTTTGTCGAAGAGTGTCATCGCCAGCAGCACCAGGCTCTGACAGTCGAACATCTTCGAAGTAAGGCCGATGCGCACGCTGCGCTCCAGCGCTTCGGCGGCTTCGTCGCCGTGGCCCATGTAGAACGCCAGCATGCCTTGTTTCTGCAGGCGGCCAATGCTTTGTGGCGTGATGCGGGTGGCGTTGCGAAAGGTCTCGAGCGCAGCGTCGAGGTCGCCCTGTTCGACTTGCACGCGGCCCATCACGTCGTAGGCATCGGCAAACCCGGGTTGGCTGCTGATCAGTGCTTCCAGCATGCTGGTCGCTTGCGTCAGGTCGCCGGCCTCGACTTCGGCGCGCGCGATGCCCAGGCGCGCCCAGGGCAGGGCCTTGGTTTTTTCCACGGCTTCGTAGAGCGTGCGCGCGGCGGCGTGGTCACCGAGCCGGATCAACAACTCGGCGCCGATGCGCGCGGCATACAGCCAGTACTCGTCGCGGGCCTCGAAGCGGGCCCGGCACAGCGCCGCGGCCTGGGCGAAGTCTTCCGTCTCGATCGCCTCGAAGATGCTGCGCAGCGTGGTCTTGCGGTGGCGCGCCTGCACCAAGCGGGCTTCGAGGGCCAGGCCGGTGTGGGGCTTGAGCAGGTAACTGTCGAGTGCCGATTCGGCCGCTTCCGCCACCATCGGGTACGAGGCTTCGCCGGTGACCATGATGAACACGGTCGAGTAGGGCAGAAGGTTGGCTCGCCGCAGGTCATCGAGCAGGTCCTGGCCGGTCAGCGGGCTGCTGGCGAAGTGGTAGTCGCACAGCACGATGTCGAAGACCTGGTTCTCGAGCACGCTGCGTGCATCGGGCACACGGCTCTTCTGCACGATGGTGCCCACGCCCATGTCGCGCAGCATGCCGGCCTGCAGGCTGCGCAACGAGGGGTTGCTGTCGACGATCAACGCGCGGCAATTGCCAACGTCGGGGTAGATCTTGCTCATGCGGCAGGGGCGTAAACCAAGGCAGCGGGAAGGGTTCCCGCTCCTCTGTATCGGCCGAACCGCTGCAGGCTTGAGCCCGCGAGGGGCTACTTGAACAGGTCTTTCACCCGGTCAGACCAGGTTTTGGTGTTTGGCGAATGCCGGTCGCCGGCCTTGCGGAACGCTTCGTCCAGTTCCTTCATCAGCTTGCGCTGGTGCTCGGTGAGCTTGATCGGCGTTTCGACCGAGACGTGGCAGTACAGGTCGCCGGGGTAGCTGGAACGCACGCCCTTGATGCCCTTGCCGCGCAGCCGGAACGTCTTGCCGTGCTGCGTGCCTTCGGGCAGCTCGATCTCGGCCTTGCCACCCAGCGTGGGCACCTCGATGCCACCGCCGAGGGCGGCGGTCGTGAGGCCCACCGGCACGGTGCAGTGCAGGTCGTCGCCGTCGCGTTCGAAGATCTCGTGCTGCTTGATGCGGATCTCGATGTACAGGTCACCCGCCGGCCCGCCGTTGGTGCCCGGCTCGCCGTTGCCGCTGGAGCGGATGCGCATGCCTTCGTTGATGCCGCCCGGAATCTTGACTTCGAGCGTCTTGTTCTTCTTCACCTTGCCCTGGCCGTGGCAGGTGGTGCAGGGCTCGGGAATGATCTTGCCGGTGCCGTGGCAATGCGGGCAGGTCTGCTGGATGCTGA